>NZ_CANPVO010000019.1 GCF_947581785.1 Candidatus Palauibacter polyketidifaciens
GACGATCCCCGTCTCCGCGCCGCGCGTCAGCCGCTCGCCTCCGGAGCCGTCGGGCGCGACGCGCCAGATGTCGTGCTCGTCGTAGAGCAGGACGGCCTGGTCCCCGTCGAGCCAGCCGCCGGGACCGAAGTTGTGCGGGGGGATGACGTCGGTGGGCGTGTCGTAGCCGGTGTCCGCGAACTCGGCGGCCAGCGCCGACGTCATGTCATGCCGTTCGCCCGTGGCGATGTGGAGGCTGTGGTAGGCGGAGCCGTCCCACGAGAGCAGCCAGTCGCCGCCCGCGCTGGGCCACTCGTAGCGCACGCGGGTCAGGAGCCGGCGGCGCTCGCCGGTGTCCGCGTCGATCGCCCACACGTCGTGGTACGGACGGCCGAACATCGCACCCCACGGGTAGGGCTCGCTGATGTCCTCCAGGGCGTACTCCCAGCCTTCCAGGAGTTGAGCCCCGGCCATGAGGTCGGACCCGAGGACGACCGCCCGGTCGTCGTCGAGGTGCCAGACGGCGAGCAGCGAGCGCGCGGCGTCGCGGTTCTCCGAGACCTTCTGCTCCGGGAAGAGGCGGACGTCGCTCGTGTGCCAGATCTGCAGACCGGGCAGGTCGGGCTCGGCATCGGCGGCCGGGGCGTCCTCACCGTCCGGGTCACCGTCCCGCGGCTCGTCGTCCGCGCCGCCCTCATCGGCATCGTCGCCCGCTTCCGGCTCGATCGGCCGGAGCCCCAGGGAGATCATGCGGCCGTCGTCCGACCAGGCCGGGGCGCGGTGCCGGACCGCCTCGAGCGTGTCCGGGATGCCGGCCGCGTCCGCCCCGAGGACCATCGTCTCGACGCCGCGGTCCAGGCCGCGCCACGCCAGCACGTCGTAGGCAGCGCCGTCCGCGGAAGCCGCTTCGCGGGAGCGGAGGGCGGCCAGATCCGCCGAGTCGTCACGCCAGCGGAGGCTCCGGTAGGACGAACCGGAAGCGTCGGCCGAGCGCAGGGTGCCGGCATCGGCGTCGTACACCTGCACGCCGTTCCCCACATCGGCGCCCGTCGCGATGGCGAGCGCCAGAAGAGATCCGCCTGGGCTCCAGGCCATCTCGCTCACGTTCCCGAAGGAGGTCTCCGCCCCCGTCGCCAGCGTCACGATGCGCAGGTCAGCGCCCTTGCCCGGGGGCTCGTCCGGCGAATAGCCGCGCAGCGCCACGTACCGCCCGGAGGCGTCGAAGCGCCCCTCGGAGACCGCCTCGAACTCGCGGATTTCCCCGGTCTCCAGATCCATCACCGAAGCCTTCTCGCGCACCGGCTCGTCGCTCTCCGCCAGCCGCTCCCGTTCCTCCGGCGGGAGCCCGATGGTCCAGGCCAGCCAGCGCCCGTCGGGCGAGAACCGCGGCTCCGACCCCCACGGAAAGACCCGAGCGGAGTCCTCTTCGATCCTGCGCACGCCGAGTTCCGACGTCTCGTCCACCCGCGTGACCTCGTAGGCGATCCAGTCCCCGAGCGGCGAGAACTCGCCAGCGCCGAGCCGCTCCCAGCGGCCATAGTCGTCCGGCGTGACGAGCGGTCGCTCCTGGGCGGAAGCGGAGGACGGAAGGACGAACACGAGACCGCCAAGCGCGGCCAGCGTCGCAAGCGTCCGGAAACGGGAGGCGAGGGTCCAAGTCATCGCGCACTCCTGAAAATCACTGAGACTCCAGCCGGTTTCGATCGGCGGCCAACTCTTCGCTGGCCGAACGGCCCGCGGGCGCACGCCTGACCGCTTCATCGGCGGCATCGAGCCATGAACGCAACCATGCTTCGTGTCTATCCGGGATATCGCTGGGCGTTTTCATGTCTGCCATGATAGCTGTACCACCGTATCCCCCCCAACGCGTCCGGGGCACGGCTGCTTCTCCTGTTCTCGTATCGGCGCATACAACCGCGGCGCTTACGACCGCGTCAGCTTCCGGAACCGGAACAGTGCGAGCCACTGGTCGAAGGTGAGGTCGCGGGATGGTCCGGAGGGATCGAATCGGAGATCCCGACCCAGCCGGGAGATCTGCGTTCGCGTGAATTCGGATCGCAGGCACCGCCGGATCGAGCGGCCGTCGCGGCCGAAGCAACTGCGGATGAAGCGCCGGTAGTCCGCGGCCTGGGAGCGGTCCACGAGCGGTCGCGTGCGTCGCGCCAGCCACAGGGCGACGGCGTCGACGCTCGGAGGAGGATCGAAGTCGGTACGGCGAAAGCGCCGCGCGATCTCGATCTGCCACCACGGCTTGAGCAGCAGCGAGGACTGGGTCTCCCGGGCACAGGGACGGCCGGCGAACCGCTCGGCCGCTTCGCGCTGGACCACGAGCCAGGCGTCCCGCGGCGGAGGATCGGCCCGGACGAGCCGCCGGACGATGGCGGCCGTCCGGTTGAACGGGATGTTCCCCAGGACCTTGTAGGGGACATCGGGCAGCCGAAAACGCAGGAAGTCGGACCCGACGATTGTGATACGGCTGTCAGTCCGGAAGCGCGCGCGAAGCGCTTCGGCCAGCGCGCCGTCGAACTCTACCGCAACGACCGCACGGCATCGACGCGCCAGCTCTCGAGTGAGGATGCCGCGGCCCGACCCAACCTCGACGACCAGATCGCTTCGCGTGACGGGAGCCTGAGCGATCAGGCTAGCCGCAAGCGACCTGCTCCGGAGGAAGTGCTGCGAAAGGTCCGCACGCCTGGGTGTCCGTTGCCTGGACACGGCGAACCATCACGAACGTAGACATGCAATCTCCCGCGCTACACGAACAAGATTATCCCGACCAGGGATCGATCACATCCAGTCCGGTACCGTCAAAGTCACGCACGTTGCGCGTGACCAGAGTGGCCCCGCGGGCGCGGGAAATGGCAGCGATCCGGCAGTCGGCCTCGCCGATGGGTCGGCCCGCGTGGCGGCGCTCGGCGGCGATCTCCGCGTACGCTCGGGCAGCGGCACTGTCGAACGGAAGGATACGCTCTCTGAAGCCAAGATTGAGCCAGCGGGTCATGGCAGCCTCGAGCGCGTTCCGCCGCTTGCCGGCCGGCAGGATCGCGACACCGTAGAGCAATTCCGCTTCGCTGACGGCCGTCAGGTACATGTCCTGCGCATCGTGCCCGGCAATCCATGCCGCTACTGCCGCCGTCGGTTCAGTGCGCATCAGTTCCGACGCGACATTCGTGTCTATTACGAACATGAGAGCCGCTCAGGAGAAATCCGGAGGCGCACGCATCGGGCCGCGAGGGGGAAGTTCGAGTTCGACGCCGCCAAGGGACGCGAAGCACTCGCGGGTGAACGTCGCGAGGTCTCGCGGACCAGTGCGACCATCGGTGACGGCGTCGCGCAGGATGATACGCACTTCCTCCTCCATCGAACGGTGATGCTCGGCCGCGCGTACGCGAAGGCGCGTCTTTACGTCGTCGTCAAGATTGCGGATCGTGATGCTCGCCATCGGCCGTGCCTCCTCGCGGTACGGGAGCGGGCGGAGAAGCTACTGAATGATTGCAATGCAATCAAGCGTCTTCCGAAGGGGAATCGGCGGGAACGTTGGCCTGGCCCGGGGCGACGGCATGGCGCGCCGGAGAGGCCAGTTGTTCGTTTTCGGCGGGGTCGGCCGGCAGGCGCACCATGGCCAGCGACAGCTCCGCGGCGAACTCCTCGGCAAGGAGCCGATCCGGGCGCTTGATCCGCAGAACCATCTTGGCGGGGTGTTTCAGCTTGAGCCCCTGCTCGCCCGCGATCTTCTCGAACGCCAGCAGGTCCGAAGCCGCGATCACCAGCCTGGGCCCCCGGATGTGCCACCAGCGGCGCGGGGGCACCGCCGCGCCCGCCACCTTGGCCAGCGGGATCACGATCTCCTTTACGGGCTCGATCGTCTCGCTCGTCTCCCAGGTGTCGCCCATCTTCTCGGTCTGCACGGCGATCCGCCACTGAATGACGAGCTGGTCCGCCTCCAGCCGCACGAGGCCGTGCGCGGTCTCGGTCGTCGACTCGTAACCACCATGCGCATCCCAAAGGTCGGAGCTGCGCTTCAGCGTGAACGGAACAGCGGAGAAACGGGTCGCGTTCATGTCACGTGTTCTAAGGCACGCACGTCCGATCGACCAGATCCCGGTCCTGGATCTTGCGATCGGGGTCCCATGAGCGGCCGAGGCCGACAACCATCGTGACACAAGGCCGCAAAGCCGTCCGTAGTCGTCTCGAAGGGACGGATGCTCTGCAAAGGCTTAGCTCTGAGAACATCTGGCTTCTTGAGCCACGGATGGATCGGGGATCAGAGGGTGGGCGTATTGAGGCCGTGCGAGTGAACCGCTACGACGCATATGACCCCTTTGCTGGCATCTACGATCGGCATTGGGGGTTCTTCGCGACGAACGTGTACCCGATCCTCGACGATCTGGTCCTGGGGAAACTTCCACCAGGATGCGCCGTCCTCGATCTCTGCTGCGGTACCGGACAGCTTGCCGCCGAGCTTTCGCGGCAAGGCTTTCTCACGACGGGTCTGGATGGCTCGGAAGCGATGGTCGAGATCGCGAGAAGGAACGCCCCGGATGTGGAATTCGTCGTTCAGGACGCCCGGGCCATCGCTTTGTCCCACAGGTTTTCGGCGGTCTTCTCGACCTTTGACAGCCTGAACCACGTGATGAGTCTCGGCGAGCTGGAACAGGTATTTGAAGGTGTCTTCACCGTCCTGGAAGATGGCGGCTACTTCCTGTTCGACCTCAACACGGAATACGGCTACCTGTCCAGGTGGTGTGGTTCCTTCGCATATGTGGAGGAGGATCACGTTTGTGCGGGTCGGTTCTCGCACGATGCGAACGAGAGAATCGGAAGGTGCGACGTCACGCTGTTCGAACCGAAAGGTCCAAACTGGGAGCGGACTGATTTCTCTCTGACTCAGCGCTGTCACGAAGAAAGTGAGGTCAGGGAACGATTGCGAAGGGTCGGTTTCGAAGAGTTGCAGTCTGTCGATGGGAACGCACTCATCCTAGAGGGCGTGTCGCACGAGGGCAGGATGTTTTTCGTCGCAAGGAAGCCGTAGAAGTGTGGCGTCTCGCTCACACCACCGCGTCGTATGGCCCATCGTCGCCCCAACGGAAGCAGATACGCCATTGGGCGTTGATCCGAATGCTGTGCTACCGACTCCCGTCTGAAGGCGTGATCGCGGGCGGTCAGGCGGGGGACCACCAGCGGGACGGTTTCAGGCGCTCGCCGCGGCCGCTGATGCGGTCCAGCCAGAGGGCGAGTCGCCGGAGCGGCGTGCCGGCCATCCAGCGCCACACTCGACTCCAGCGCTGGCGATAGTCGCGGTTGTAGGGGCAGACGCGCACGCAGATCGAGCAGTCGGTGTTCTGGTTGGCCCAGAAGCGGAAGCACTTCTCGGCATCCGTGGTCCACTTCCGGATGCCCTGGATGTTCGACCGGTTGTGGACCAGCGTGGACGGCGCGCCGTCGGCGATCGCCCCCGCGGGGCAGCCGCTCGTACAGGCACGGCAGATGTCGCACGTCTCCTTCACGCCGAATCCGACGGGCCGGTCGTGGGCGAGCGGCATGTCGGTGAACACCTTGCCGAGCCGCACGCGGGGACCGTACTCGCGGGTGATGAGGAGGCCGTGGCGCCCGTACTCGCCCAGCCCGGCCTTGATGGCGAGCGGGATGGCCAGCGCCGAGTCGTTCATGCTGGCCACGGCCCGGTAGCCGAGGTTCGTGATGTACTGCGCGATCGCGAGCAGCACGATCGTATCCCGGGAGTAGGTGGCGCCCGTCGCGGTGCCGCTCAGCGCCGAGGGCGCCGTGCTCAGGAGTTCCCGGTCCATGGATTGGGCGATCACGATCACGTTTTCGAGATCGGTCGAGACCTCCTGCGGTTTCTCGTGCTCGTTCTCGCGGCTGTAGGCGTGCGTGTAGAGCCACCGCTCGTCGTTCCCGGTGATCCCCACCAGGTCGGCGCCCAGGGTCTTCGCGGCGTGCTTGATCTCGCGCGCCATCTCCTCGGGAGACCCCACCGGCAGCGTGCTGTCCGGGCCCTCGCGAACGGTCGTGTACGGATCCAGGAAACCTTCGCGGCGGTCGTCGCCGTCGCGCAGTTCGGCGAAGACGTCCGTCACGTGCCAGGACGCGTTGCGCAGCGCGTAGTCGCGCTGGGTGAAGCCGTCGACGGAACGCCAGGTCAGCTTCGGCGTGCGGTACGTCTCATAGAACATGTCCGAGCGGTGCGTGCGCACCTCCGGGTCCCAGAAGGAGCGGCAGAAGATGTCGTCCCTCTGTGAGAAGCGCTGGAAGTCCTCCCGGACGTCGAAGCCGGCTTCCGTGTCCATCAGAGATCCCTGCAGCCGAATTCGATGCCGGTCTTCACGGCTTCGACCAGCTCGTCGATGTCCGCCCGGGTCACGATGAGGGGCGGGGCGATGGTCACGGTGTTGTTCAGGCCGGGAATGCTGCGGGTGGTCCGGCCCACGAGCACGCCCTCCCGGGCGGCCCGGCCCACGACGGCCGCCATGACGTCTTCGCTCACGGGCGCCTTCGTCGCCTTGTCCTCCACCAGTTCAACGCCGGCGAACAGGCCCCGGCCGCGGACGTCGCCGACGTGGTCGTGGTCGAGCAGTTCGCGCAGCCGGTCCTGCAGGTAGGCGCCCATCACGCGACTGTTCCCGATCAGGTCCTCTTCCTCGATGATGCGGAGGTTCTCCAGCGCGGCCGCGAACCCGGAAGTGCATCCGCCGTAGGTGCTGATGTCCCTGAAGTAGTGGAACCTGTCGCCCGGATCCGCCAGGAACCTGTCGAACACCTCGCCGCGCACCGCGGCCGCCGAGATCGGTGCGTAGGAGCTGGCCATGCCCTTGGCCATCGTCACGATGTCCGGCACGAAATCGTAGTGCTCGAACCCGAACATCGTCCCCGTGCGTCCGAACCCGCACACGACCTCGTCGATGATCAGGATGACGCCGTATTCGTCGCAGATCTCGCGGATGACTGAAAAATATTCATCCACCGGAGGAATGACCCCCCCGCCCGCGGTGATCGGCTCGAGGATCACGGCCCCCACCGTCTCCGGCCCCTCCTCCTCGATCGCGTCGCCGAGGGCGCGCGCACACTCGATGTCGCAGGACGGATACGTTTTCCCGAAGGGACAGCGGTAGCACATCGCGTGCGGAATCCCCGAAAACCCCTCCGGGAACGGCCCGTAGGCCTGCTTGCGCTCCTCCTGACCGCTGGCGGCGAGGCAGGCGATGGTCGTGCCGTGGTAGTCGCGGTCCCGGTACAGGACCTTCGACTTCCGGCTCCCGTTCAGGTGGGCGATCTGGCGCACCATCTTGAAGGCCTTCTCGTTGGCCTCGGAGCCGCTGTTGGCGAAGAAGATGTGGTCGAGCCCGGGCATCCACTCGGCCAGCGCGCTCGCGTACTGGGCGGCCGGGACGGTGCCGACGACGCCCGCGTAGTACGGCAGCCGCTTCAACTGCTCGTAGACGACCCGCGCGATGCTCTCCCGCCCGTGGCCGACGTTCACGCACCAGACGCCGCCCGAGGTCCCGTCCAGGTACTCTTTCCCATGGATGTCCCGCACACGCGCGCCGCGGCCCTCCACGAACACCTGCGGATCCTGCGTCTCGAAGACGCTGTGCTGGAACAGGTGGTGCCAGAGATGCTTCCGGTCCTTCTCGATGACGTCCTGGACGTCGTAGTCCGCCAGCAACGCCTGTGTGTCGGACATCCGGCTCTCCTCAGCGGGCCGCAGCGGGGGCCGCCACGGCACGCTAGCTCAGGCTGAGATGGGCGTATTTCTCCAGGTGGCGCGTGGGCATGGCGAGCGCGTCGCGGCGGAAGGGCTCCGCGAGCACGTTGGCGCCTCCCTCGACGATGGCGTTGATGACGCACGGCTCGCCGCTCGCCACGGCGTCGCGCACCACGTCCCGGACGTCACGGTAGTCCTCGACGGTGTAGCCCCTCGCGCCCATCGACTCCGCCACCTTCGCGAAGTCCGGATTGCTGCGCAGGTTCGTGCCCACGAAGCGGTTGCCGTAGAAGTCGATCTGGTTCTTCTTCTCGGCGCCCCATTCGTGGTTGTTGATGACGATGGCGATGACCGGGATCTCCTCGCGCACCGCCGTCATCACCTCGCTCATCCCGCTGATGCCCCACGCGCCGTCCCCCTGGATGGCGAACACGGGAGCCGTCGGGTTGCCGATCCTGGCGCCGAGCGCGGCTCCGTACGCGAAGCCGCAGTTCCCCCACGTGAGCGCCGCGAGGTGCTGCCGCGGGCCGTCGAAGCGGAGATATCCGTTCGTGATCGAGCAGGTGTTGCCGATGTCCGTGGTCACGAGCGCGTCCCCGGGCAGCGCGCGGGTGAACTCCCACAGGAAGCGCCGCGGATGCATGAGGGCGTTGGTGGATGATGACCAGTTCTCGAGTTCCTCGTCCCAGGCCCGCTTCTCGCGGGCGACGTCGGCGATGCGCGCCTCGTTCCGCCCCGGATCCGGCCGCGCCTCCCGCAACTCGCCGAGCAGTTCGACGGCGTACTCCTTCACGTCCGCGACGGAGAAGAGCGCCGGGATCCTGCTCATGCCCCACTGCCGGGCGTCCCGGTCCACCTGAATGAGGGTGGCGTTTTCGGGCCAGTAGGTCATGTCGTACTGCGGCAGGAGGCCGAAGACCCCGAGCCGGGTCCCGAGCGCGAGTACCACGTCGGCCTTGGCGATGGTGCGCATCGCCGCCTTCGACCCGCAGTAGCCGATCGGCCCGCACCCCAGTTCATGGCTCCAGGGGAAGGTGTCGTTGTGCAGGTAGGTGTTGACGACCGGCGCGCTCAGGTGCTCGGCGAGCGCCCGAACCTCCTTCAGGGCGTCCCCCTGGCTCACGCCCCCTCCGGAGACGATGACCGGGTAGCGGGCGCCTTTCAGGATCCGGACCGCCTCTTCGATGTCCCCCTTCGGAGGCCGGCCGGGACCGAGGGAGGGCGTCGCGAAGATGTCCTCCTCGATGTCGCCGTAGAAGTAGTCCCTGGGGATGTTGAGGTGCGTGGGGCCGAGTTCGAGCTTCGCGCGGTAGAAGCAGCGCCGCGCGAGTTCGCCCATGCGCTCGGGACGGTTGACGCGCACCTGGAAGACGGTCTGGGCCTCGAACATCGGCATCTGGTCGAGTTCCTGGAAGCCTCCGGTGCCGATGCCGAGCGATCCGGTTTCGGGCGTGATGGCGACCACGGGGGAGTGCGCCCAGAAGGCGGCCGCGATCGCGGAGACGAAGTTGGCCGCGCCGGGGCCGTTCTGGGCGATGCAGGCCTGGGGCCTTCCCGTGACCCTCGCGAGCCCGTCGGCGGCGTGCGCGGCCGCCTGCTCGTGCGCGACCGAAATGAAGCGGATGCCCGCATCCGGGAACAGGTCGAGGGCGTCCATGAACGCGGATCCCACCAACCCGAATACCTCGGTCACGCCCTCCGCGACCAGCGTCTCGACGAGCGCTTCGGAGGGAGTCATCGTTCTTTTCGGCACGTCCAGCCTCCAGCGGTGCGAGCGGCGCGGTCCCGGAAGGAAATCGAGGGCGCCCGTGGTCCCCGCCCGGGCGCGCATGCAATCCGGGGAACGTAGTATAGGCGCGCCATGGGTGTCGACGAACTCATCAACAGGGTCATGCGGCCGGTCGCGGACGCGGTATCGGAGTTCATCTTCTTCTCCGTGCCGGTCGGCGGGGCCGAGATTCCGCTCATCGTGGCGTGGCTCATCGCCGGGGGCGTGTTCTTCACGCTGTACCTGGGCTTCATCAACGTGCGGGGCTTCAGGCACGCGCTCGACCTGGTCAGGGGCCGCTACACGGATCCCTCGCAGCCGGGCGAGGTGACGCCCTTTCAGGCGCTCGCGACCGCCGTGTCGGGCACGGTCGGCATCGGGAACATCGCGGGCGTGGCCGTGGCGATCTCGCTGGGCGGGCCCGGAGCTACGCTCTGGCTGATCATCGCGGGGCTGCTCGGAATGAGCACGAAGTTCGCCGAGTGCACGCTGGCGGTGAAGTATCGCCGCACCAACCCGGACGGCTCCGTGAGCGGCGGCCCGATGTACTACCTGCAGCACGGCCTGGAGCTGCGGAACCTGCCCGGGCTCGGGCGCGGCCTGGGGCTGTTCTACGCCGCCGCCATGGTGCTGGGCTGCCTCGGCATCGGCAACATGTTCCAGTCCAACCAGGCCGCCGCCATCCTGATCGAGGTGACGGGCGCCGAAGCGAGCTTCTTCAGCGACAGGGCCTGGCTGCTGGGCGTCCTCATGGCCGTCGCGGTGGCGCTGGTCATCGTCGGCGGCATCAGGAGCATCGCCCGCGTCACCTCCCGGCTGGTGCCCTTCATGGCCGTGCTCTACGTGCTGTCGGCGCTGGCGATCATCGGGCTGAACGCCGACCGGCTGCCCGGCGCCATCGTCCAGATCTGGGAGGGGGCGTTCTCGGCGGACGGCATCGGCGGCGGCATGATCGGCGTGATGGTCATCGGCTTCCGGCGCGCCGTGTTCTCGAACGAGGCCGGCCTCGGTTCCGCCGCCATCGCGCACTCGGCGGTGCAGACCGACGAACCGTCCACCGAGGGCTTCGTCGGCCTGCTCGAGCCGTTCATCGACACGGTCGTCATCTGCACGATGACGGCGCTCGTCATCATCACGACCGTCTACGATCCGGCGCTGGCCGACACCGGCATCACCGGCATCGAGATGACCAAGACCGCCTTCGAGAGCACCCTATCGTGGTCGCCCGTGCCCCTCTCCGTGGCGGCGGTGCTGTTCGCCTTTTCCACCATGATTTCGTGGAGCTACTACGGCCTGAAGTCGCTCACGTACCTGACGGGCGAGAATCGAGCCGTGGAAGCCGGCTTCAAGCTGTTCTTCTGCGGGTTCGTGGTCCTGGGCGCGAGCGTGCAGCTGGGCGCGCTGATCGATCTCTCGGACGCCGTGATCTACGTGGTCGCGATTCCCAACCTGCTCGGCCTCTACCTGCTGGCCCCGGTCCTGAAGCGCGAGATGCGCTCCTACCGCGAACGCCTCGGCCGCTACTGAGCGACGAAGCATGAAGGAGAACGAGGAGAACGAGGAGAAAGTGACCATAGCAAACGGTCCGGCGGAGCTGAGGCTCCGCGCGCTGGGTGTCGGGTATCGGCGGGGGCGGGTGGTGCTGGGCGGGCTGTCGCTCGACATCGTGCCGGGGGAGGTGCTCGCGGTGGTGGGGCCGAACGGCTCGGGGAAGACGACGCTCTTCCGCACGCTGCTGGGGGTGCTGGCTCCGATCGAGGGCGAGGCCACGGTGGCCGGTGCGGGGCCGGGGGACTACCGGCGGCGGCACGGGATCGGCTACCTGGCGGAGGACACGGTGCTCCCGCCGGGGTGGACGTGCGACGGGCTGCTCGCGCTGGCGGCGGCCGCAGCCGGTCCGGAGGCCGACGTCGAGCGGGCTTGCCGGCTGGCCGGGGTGGACTACGACACCGACGGTCCCGTCGACGCGCTCTCCAAGGGGATGCGCCGCCGGCTGGCGCTCGCCATGGCCCTGATGCGGCCGACCGGGCTGCTCTTCCTGGACGAGCCCGAGTCGGGACTGGATCCCGGGCAGCGCATCCGTCTCCGCCGGCGGATCGAGGAGATTCGCGGCCAGTCCACGATCCTCGTCGCGAGCCACGACCTCGGCGAACTGGCGATGATGAGCGACCGCGTCCTCCTGATCGACCGGAAACGCGGCCGCATCGTGCTGCCACCGGAAGGCGGGTTCACGCGCGAGTTCCTCGAGACGGAGTTCGTCGGACTGGAAGGGGCGGTGTCATGAACGGGACCATGAACATCATCAAGACCTCCATGCTGAACGCGTTGCGCCGCAGGTGGAAGCTCGCGCTGGTCGTGTTCCTGTTCGGCGTCGGCCTGGTCATCTTCACGCACGCCTACGACATGACGGCCCTGGATAACGTGCGGATCAGCGGGACGCCGGTCGGCGCCGACGGCGGCGAGCCGACCCCCGAGGAGGTCGAAGCCATGGCGCGCCGAGCGGGCATGTTCGTCCTCTTCGCTCTGTTGGCCGCCGCCTTCGCCTTCGGCACGATCCTCTTCGCCTTCCTGATGCCGGGCGGGATGGTCGCGAACGAGCAACGGAGCGGCGCGATCATGCTGTGGGCGCAGCATCCGATGCCGCTGCGCTCCTTCTACCTGCGGCGATATGCCGGCGTACAGATCGCCACCGTCGCCGCTCTCGCGATCTTCGGTCTGACGGGCGCCGTCGCGGCCCTGTCGCCAGGGGGCGGGTCCCCCACGGGAGTGGGAGGGGCGGTGAACCTCTGCCTCACCGGCGTGCTCGCATGCGCGATCAGCTTCGCGATCACCGCGCTGGGCGTCCGCCGCGCCGCGCTCTTCGGGATGCTGTACTTCGTGCTCTCGGGGACTGTGGAGGGGGTGCAGGTGACCAGCTCTGAGATGGGCAGGAATCCAGAGACCTGGTCGGCGGGGGAGGCGGTCGGGGGCGTACTGCCGTTCCTCATCTTTCCCAGTAGAGTCATCGACGATCTCGTCGCGGGGTTCGGGGCCGGCGCGGCGTGGGACTGGGGGGCGACGGGACTCGTCCTCTATCACTTCGCGCTGTGGACCGGCATCGCGTGGCTCGGGCTGCTCAGGATCGAGAAGCGGCCGCTGAAGCTGTGACGCGGCGGCTGTGACGCAGCTGCCGCGGCGCAGTTACTGCTGCAGGCGGAGGACGAAGAGGCCCTCGTCCCAGCTCGACGCGATGAAGATGCCGCTCTCGAACCAGGGGTAGGTCGACCAGGAGCCGTCGAAGTTCGTTTCGTTGTGCGCGGGCACGGTGTCGAAATACCCGGCCTCCATCGGGTTCGCGGGGTCCGAGATGTCGAGGATGCGCACGCCGAACGCGTAGTTGGAGTGGTAGATCAGGCTGCCGTGCACGTAGAGGTTGTGGTCGATCGCCTCGGTCGGGCCCAGATGCTCCTTGGCAAGAACCGGATCGTCGAGGTCGGCGAGGTCCCACACGAGCAGGCGCGTGCGAGAGACACGGTTGTTCCTCTCGTCGTTCTCGTCGTTCTGGTAGAAGTACCGGTGGTCCTCGCTGAGCCACCCCTGGTGGATGTAGTCGCGGTCGGCGTATGTGGCGGTCGACAGCGTCACCGGGTTCGCCTTGTCCGTCACGTCGGACACGACGATCGCCGTCTCGTTCGAACCGAAGCAGATCTCGCGGCCCGCGTGCTCCGCGTCCGGCCCCCGGTACACGACGCACTGGACGTCGTGCGTGTAGCCGCTGCCGCGGAACCCGGTCCCTTCCGCGGCATGGCAACCCGCGAAGGTCGGGCTCTTCGGGTCCGAGAGGTCGATCATGTGCAGGCCGCCACCGCAGGTCTCGCCGCCGGAGTTGCTGCCGACGGCGTAGGCGAAGCCCGTCTCCTCGTTGATCGCGATGTTGTGGACCGCGCTCACCTCCCGGTAGCGCGCGTCCGCCGCCAGTTCCGTGAACGCCGTGAGTCCGCGAAGCCGGGTGAGATCGAGGACCTGCATCCCGTGGCCCGTGATGTTGTCCGCGACGACGTAGGCGTGATCCTCGTACACCTTCATGTCGCGCCAGCCGCTGTGCGAGGTCGCCGAGGGCATGAAGGCGATGGGGCGCGGTTCGGTCGGGGTCGAGAGGTCGACGATGGCGAGCCCGTCGTGGCGGCCCACCAGCGCGTACTCCACGCCCGTCTGCGGGTCGGTCCACCCCCAGATGTCGTTCACGGCCCATTGGTCCGCCGATCCCGCCGGCGTCCGTCCCGGGCTCAGGTCCGGCAGGGATACGTGCGCCGCGAGATCCACGCGGTCGCACGGGAACCCGGCGGCCGAGCCACCCGAGCAGGGCACGATCTGCGCCGCGACGGGAGGAGGCGGCGGCGGCTCGGGCGGATCGATCGGACCCGGATCGGGCGGACCGGTCGGGGGGTCCCCGCACGCGGCCGCCGCGACCGCCACGATGGCGAGCGCGGGGATGCGGCGCATCAGGGGCTCAGCAGGAGCCGCGGGCCCAGGAGGCGGGCCGGGTCCGCGTCCGGCTTCGGCGTGAACTTGTTGATCCAGCCTCCGCTGTAGGACGCGATATACAGGTTGCCGTCCTCGTCCATGTCCATCTGGTGTGGGAGCGAGAGGCCGCCAGGCCATATCCCGCGCCCGATGGCGCCGGCCGCCCCGTAGGCGCCCCAGTAGTCCTGGAGGACGCCGTCCCGATCGTACTTCAGGACGCGGTTCAGCGACGCGTCCAGGACCCACACGGCGCCCTGCTCGTCGAGCCAGATGTTCACGGGGTCGAAGATGTTCGGCCATTCCTCGATGAACTCGCCGTCGTGCGTGAACAGCTGGAGGCGCTCGTTCTGGCGGTCCCCGACGTAGACGCGCTCCTCGTCCGCCGCGAGGCCGTGCAGGAGATCGAATTCACCGGGTCCGGTGCCGAGCCCTCCCCACTGCATGATGAACTCCCCATCCTCCGAATACTTGATGATCCGCGAGTTCCAGTACCCGTCTGCGAGGAGGAAGCTCCCGTCCGGGAGGAACGCGAGCTTGGACGGCCAGCCGTAGGTGTAGGGTCCCCAGTCGTCCCGGGCGCGGGCGGCTTCGCGCGTCTTCGGGTGATCCCGTTCGCCGAGGCGCATGACGATCTCGCTGCCGTCGTTCGTGAACTTGACGACCTGCATGTGCCCTTCGCCGCCGCCGCTGTCGATGACCCACACGTGCCGGTCGGGGTCGTAGGGGCTGATGTACACCTGGTGCGGGAGGGTGAAGATCGAGTCCCACTGCGCCCACTGTTCCACGATCTCGCCGTTCCCGTTCGCGACGACGATGTAGTTCGTGCGGCGGAGGCGCCCCTCGCGGGGGACGGACCGGTCGGCGGGCCAGTCGCCGCGTGTGACGACGATGATGCGGTCCGCGTGGTCCACGGCGACGCCGGCCACCTGTCCCCAGCCCCATTCGTCGTCGTGGTCGGGCGCGGACTTCCACCAGCCGGCCACGGGATCGTAGGGTCCGGTGCGGTCGTCTCCCCCCTTCACGACAGCGCCGTTCGCCGTGTCCGCGGCCCGGCCCTCGCCGCCGCACGCCCAGGAGGCGGCCGCGACGGCGGCCAGCGCCCAAGTCGCGAACAGGCCCCCTCCCGCGCGTCTTTGCGGCGGTTCGGGTTCGCCCGACTCAGGACCGTCGCCGCCGATGGGCCCGCCAAACCGGGCACGGGAATCCTCCGCGCATTCCCAGCAAAGGAACGGGTTGGACCTTGGAAAACGCGCGACGTCCCCGCACCTGCGGCACAACCTTTCCGAACGCTTCGAGCCGTCAGCCACGTCTCTTCTCCTCGGTGGTTGTCCGCGCGGGGGCCCATGGGTCGTCGATGCCGGCGCCGGGGCACGAGTCGCCGGTGTCGAGGAAGTGCGTGTGGAGGCACTCGAGCGTCGCGCCGAGGCTCGTCAGCAGATCGACCGTCTCCGGGAACGGGACGCGGGTGAAGAACCCGGCCCGGCCGCCGCGCGCCATGTCCGCCGTGGACTGTCCGAGGCGGGTGATCGCGGTGACGTCCCCGCCCCGTGACACGAGGTACTCGATCAGTTCGTTGTCGCCGCGCGAGGCGGCGTAGTGCATCGGCGTGTAGAGCCAGGAGTCGCGCTGGTCGACGTCCGCGCCGAGTTCCTCGATCAGGTACTTCACGGCGGGGATGAACTGGTCGGGCCGGTTGCGGACGCTGAACGCGCCCAGACCGAGATAGCCTCCGCCCGCGGCGGCGTGGATCGGCCACGCGTTGGGCGCGCCCTCGGGGATCCAGGGCAGGGCCGAGTCCTCCTGCTGGCGGCCGTCCTGCTGCCGACGCTCGCGCATCCCGACCTCGGGCCAGCGCGTCGGGATGTTCGGATCCGCGCCGTGCGCGACGAGCAGCCTCATCGCCTCGAGGTCCTGGGCGAAGGCCGCGCGCCAGAACGGCGTCGCCCCGGTGAGATCGACCCCCATCTTCGTGAGGCCGTATTCCCAGTACCACAGGTGCGTGTTGAGGCGCCGGTTGGGATCGGCCCCTGCTTCGAGCAGCGCGCGGAGCACGTCCATGTGCCCGGCGTCCTGCAGGTCCTGCGCGCGCGGCTGCGGGTAGTTGGACTTCGGCGCCCACTGCGTCTGGAGGACGGCGAAGAGGGGCGTGGCCCCGTCCGTCGAGGCGGCGAGGTCGGGGTCGGCCCCGCGCTCGATGAGGGCGAGCGCGAAGTCGAACTGGCCGTTGAGCGCCGCCATTAGGAGCGGGGTCGTGGCGTCCGCGCTCGCCTGGTCGATGTCCGCGCCGCCGTCGAGCAGGGCCGTGGCCGCTTCGATGTGGCCCTCGCGGGCCGCGTGCAGCAGCGCGGTCATCCCGCCGGTCCGGCCGACGAGCACCTCGCGGTACGGCGGACGGATGAGGTCGGGACCGCCCGGATAGTCGGGTCCCAGGCGGCCGAGCGAATGTGCGCTGACTTCGCCGACGTCGTAGCCGGAGCGGAGGAACTCGCGCTGGGCACGGATGGCCGCCTGCACACGGGCCGGGCCGGGCTCGCCCGGCCACTCGGCTTCGGGGTCGACCTCGGGCCCGTACGGTCCGAGCGTCTCCGGGGGCGCGCCGATCATGTCCCGCATGCGGCGGTTGGCTTCACGGTCCAGCGCCAGACTGGGCAGGACGTCGACCACGGCGGTCGCGATGCCGGGGTCGGCGCCGGCCTCGAGCAGCGCGGCCGCGGCGGCCGGCCGGTTCGCGGCGGCGGCGAACATCAGGGGGGTCTGCCCCGCCGACCCCTCCCGGGCGTTCGGATCCGCGCCGTGGTCGAGCAGCGCGGCCACGGCCGACCGGCCGTCCACGGCGGCGGCGGCGAGGTGCAGCGCGGTCACGCCGCTGTTCGTCGTCGCGGCGTTCGCGTCGGCCCCGGCCTCGAGCAGGAGCGCGACGACGGGCCCGTGCCCTCCGCGGGCAGCCAGGTGCAGCGGCGCATAGCGGCCGATCCGCGTCCCGGCGTCGACCGCCGCGCCCGCATCGATCAGCGCCCGGGCCGCGTCCGCGTGGCCGCGCTCGGCGGCGAAGTGCAGCGCCGTCACCCCGTCGCCCGGCGCCGCGTTCACGTCCGCGCCGTCCTTCACGAGCCCCCGCACGACCTCCACAGCCCCATCGCGCGCGGCTTCGAGCAGGCGGTCGTCGGGGGAGGACGCTCCCTCCTGTGCGGCGGAGCCCGCCGGGAGGAGGGCCGACAGCACGAGCGCGACCGCGAAGCGCCGCCTCATCGCGCGCCGCTCCCCGAGGCCGCTTCGCCCGTGAATTCGAGCGGGAGGATCCCGTCGCTGTCGCCGAAGGTGGCCATCTCCGGGTGTCCGATCTTCCGCATGAGGCTCACGAACGCGTTCGCCATCGGGGTTCCGTCCGGGGCCCGCAGATGGACGCCGCCCTCGAGCGCCCCGTTCGCCCCGCCCATGATCAGCAGCGGGGCCCGCCGGTGGTTGTGGAGGTTCCCGTCCGCCATCGGCGACCCCCACACGATCGCCGTCTTGTCGAGCAGCGACGCGTCGCCCTCCACCGTGTCCCGCATTTTTTTCAGGAAATAGGCGACCTGCCCCAGCCGGTACGTGTTGATCCGGTTGAAATCCATGATGTCCTCGGGGACGTTCCCGTGGTGCGAGGCCCCGTGGACGGACTTCGTCGTCCCGCTCTCCGGGAAGGTCCGGTTGGATTGATCGAAGCCGGTCTTGAAGGTGATGACGCGCGTGAGGTCGGTCTGCAGCGCGAGCAGCTGCAGGTCGAACATCAGCTGCATGTGCTCCTCGAAGGAGTCGGGGACCCCGGAGGGCGCCTCCGGCATCTCCCGTTCCTCCCCGCTCGAGTTGCGCGCCTCGACGAGCTGGATCCGGCGCTCGATCTCGCGGATGTGCTCGACGTATTCGTCCAGCGCGACCCGGTCCGCCGCGCCCAGCGTCCTGCGGAGCCGGGCGACCTCGGTCGCGATCCAGTCGATCATGCTGCGGTCCGTGCGGCGCCGCGCCGCCCGGTCCTCGGCCGAGTCCCCGGCCCCGAACAGGCGTTCGAACACGACGCGCGGCTCCCGGATCGCCGGCAGCGGCTGGTTCGGCGACGCCCACGCGAGCGACGTCGTGTACGCACAGTGGTAGTTGTACGCACAGCCCCCACCGCGATCGATGCCCTCGATGCAGAGTTCGAGCGAGGGGAGCACGGTCTCGCGCCCGAACCGCTGCGCGTGCAACTGGTCGAGCGAGGTGCCGAGGAAAATGTCGGAGCCCTGCGTCTGCTTCGGATGCGCCTGGGTGAGGAACACCGCCGTCGACCGGTCGTGGTCGCCGCCGATCTCCTCCGCCCGGAACGCTTCCGCCGAGCGGCAGTCCGTGTTGCTCACGATCGTCGTGTACTCGCGGAACGCCTCCAGCGGCTTGAGCTGGCTGTCCGCCACGAGTTCGAAATCGCGGCCCGGCGTCGCGGGCGCGAACAGGTGACGTTCGTCGCCCCAGTCGCTCGAACCCGCCACCCCCATCGACTCCTCGATGCAGACGAGGCGCGTGAACTCCGCCGCCTTCATCGGGTCGGCCCAGAGCCGCCCCGCGGGGACCATCGCGTCGAGCAGCGGCAGCGCGACGCTGGCGCCGGCCCCCCGAAGGAAGGTGCGGCGCGAGAGGTGTGTACCGGTGATGAAGTTCATGAGCCTGCTCCACTTCTCGTGCGGTCGTCCGCCACCTCCTCGTCGTCCACGGTGGGCGCGGGACGCGCCATCCGGAAGGGGTCGCTATTAACGACGCCGAGGATGAACGAGGACAAGCGGTAGTCGTTGGCTTCCGCTTCGCGTGCGATGGCCCGGATCCCGGGCTGGTCGAAGTATTCCGCGCGGCGTCCCGTCGCGTACGCGAGCAGGTGCGCGGTGAAGTTCCGGACGAGCGGGATCGGCCGCTTCATGAGGACGTGGACGAGCTCCGCCGGCGTGCTCACGTCGGTCCCGTCGTAGAAGGTCCCTCGCGTGTCGAGCGCGACGCCGTTCTCGCGAACCCGCACCCGCCCCGTCACGTCGTAGTTGTCGAGCGCGAGCCCGATCGGGTCCATGAACCGGTGGCAGGCGCGGCACGTCGGGCTGGCCGCGTGCATCTCCAGCCGCTCCCGCGTCGTCAGCAGCCGCCCCGACCGGGCCGATTCGGTGTCGTCGAAGGCGGGTATGTTGGGCGGCGGGGGCGGGGGCGGCGTGCCCATGAGCACCTCCATCACCCACTTGCCGCGCAACACCGGCGACGTGCGCGCGGACATCGAGGTGAGGAGCAGCACGCTCCCGTGCCCCAGCACCCCGCGCCGGCTGTGGTCCGGATAGGTCACCCGCCGGAACTCGGGTCCCGAGACCCCCGGGATCCCGTAGTGGCCGGCGAGGCGCTCGTTCAGGAAGGTGTAGTCCGCCGTGAACAGCTCGAGTAGACTCCGGTCCTCCCGGACGAGGTAATCGAAGAGGAACTGCGTCTCCCGGACCAGGTCCTCGCGAAGCTGACCGGTGAAGTCCGGGTAGAGGTAGGGCTCGGGCTGGTTGTCCTCCGCGTCCTGGAGCCGCAGCCACTGCGAGGCGAAGCGCGTGGAGAGCGCCTCCGCGCGCGGGTCCGCGAGCATCCGCCGCACCTGCGCCTCGAGGACCGCCGGATCCGAGAGCCGTCGCTCCGCGGCCAGCGTCAGTAGTTCGTCGTCCGGGCTCGCCGCCCAGAGGAAGAAGGAGAGGCGCGAGGCGAGGTCCACGTCCGCGATCGGGTAGCTCTCGCCGGGCGCGATTTCGGACGGCGCCTGCTCGAGACGGAAGATGAAGGAGGGGTTGGCGAGGATCGCCTGGAGCGCGGTCCGGACCCCGATCTCGAAGCCGTCCTCTGACGCGGCATCATCGTAGAAGGCCATGGGTCCCGCGAGATCGTCCTCCGTCACCGGCCGCCGGTACGCCGCTCGCGCGAGCCGGGTCACGATCGCCTCCGCGCACGCCCGAGCCTCCGCCGGCGCAACCGACGCCTCCGCCTCCGCTGTCTCCGCCGGCCCAGCCTGACCGGGATGGCAGTGGAAGATCTTCCGCCGACTCGCCGTCTCGGAGAGTCCGGAGCTGCGGCGGGGACCCGTGATCATCAGGTCGCTCAGGTGGGGGAGCGCGGTGATCCCGTAGTTCGCCCACGCCTGGGAGTCCTCGCCTCCGACGAAGGACCAGCCCGGCGTCTTCAGGCGGTCCTCGTACGGTCCCTCGATCGTGCGCACGAACGCGGCCGCGACCTGGCGCTGGCCCGCCTTCACGAAGATGGGCTCCGTGCGGATCGGCACCGTCGAGCGCCCGCCGTGCTCGAGGCCAAGAAGGGCGACCCCCTCCCCGCCGATCGAGATGTCGACGTCCTGGAAGCCGGTCCCCTGCCCGAAGAGCGTCTCGATCGAGACTACGTACTCTCCGTCCACCGGGAAGTCGTGGGTTACGACCATCCCGCCGCGGGTCCCGTACGGCGTGCCCTCGATGTGATCCCAGGCGTGCTGCGAGACGTCGATCGGGTTCGTGTACTTGGCGGTCTTCGAGAGGGCGGACGGGTTGCCGACCGCGATCCGGCTCACCTCCGTAGCGGCCCTCAGGTAGGCCTCGAGGAGGGTGGTCGAGAGGCCCTGCGCGTCCGACATGTTGTCGAAGGCGCCGAGGTAGGTGTCCGCCGGAAGCCAGCGGCTGGCGTCGATCTCGAGGTCGAGGAGATCGCGGATGACGCGCTCGTACTCGGCCCGGTTCAGCCGCTGAAAGCGCCGTGAGCCGGGGTTCCGGTCGCGGGCGGCCTCGCGGTCGACGACGGTCTCGAGCGCCTCGACGAGGGCGAGGAGCGTGTCCGGCGAGGGCCGGCGCTGGCCGGGCGGCGGCATCATCCCCGCGCGGAGCTTCCGGATCATCTTCTCCGCCGTGGGGGCCCGGTCGTGCGCCGCCTCCACGGCGAACGTCTCCAGCGTGAGGTTCCCGCGCAGGAGGCGCTCGTTGTGACAGCGGACGCAGTAGCGCTGGACGACCGCCGTCAGATCCGCCGTGTCCGCGAGGGCGGCCGCGTAGGCCGACGCAGCGGAGGTTTGCTCAGGGAGCGGGCCGGCGCGGGACGCACGGTCCCCCGAAGGCTGCCCCGTGAGAGCCAACCACAGCCACAGAACCGCACCCGCACTCAGTGTCTTCACGCGCCCGTCCTTCGAGACCGATGGATGACGCCGCTTCGCAACCCTTCAACTTAGGAAACGTCATTTCTGCGGGCCACGCCCTTCACCCCTTCACGCCGCTTCATACGGCGCGGACAGCTCGCTCCAGCCCCTGTCCTGGGTGCAGGCGGGTGAGAAAGTCCCCTACCGGCAGGCACAGGATGTCGCGCACGGCAAGCCGCTCCGTGCCACGGTACAGAAGCACGCGGCGCGCGTCCGGGTATTCTGTGCCGAAGGCCGCCAGACCTCGCAGGTCCTCGGGCCGTATGCGGTCGGAGTTCTTCACCTCGAACGCCCAGATCCCGTCCGCGCCGTAGAGCACGAAGTCCACTTCCACTCCGGAGCGCGTGCGCCAGTAGTAGAGTCGGGCGTCGACTCCGGAATATGCCAGCCACGCCCGAAGGTGCTGTGCAACGAGCCCCTCAAGCGCGGGGCCGCCGATCTCCTCGGGCCGGTCGAACGGGCCTGCCGGTCGCAGGCTCCTGAAGATGCCGCAGTCGAAGTAGAAGAACCTGGGGTGCGCCGCGAGCCGGCGTTTGGCACGCCGGGTGAACACGGGCAGGCGGAAGGCGAGCAGGAGATCCTCGAGCAGCTCCAGGTATCCTGCGACGGTCGTTCGGCTCGTCTCGCACTCGCGCGCGACCGCGCTCACGTTGAGCGTCGTACCGTGCGAAAAGGCCGCCGCCTCCAGGAAGCGCGAGAAGCTGCCGACGTCGCGGGCCAGTCCCTCCGCGCGCACTTCCTGCTCGAGATAGAGCGCCGCATAGGCAGCGAGTGCCGACTCCGGATCCTGCGAGGAGAAGACCGCGGGAACGGTTCCGAGCCTCAGACACGTCTCGAGATCGAAGCGGCGTCCCGCTTCGCCGGCGACCTCCCCCGCCGTCATTTCCCCGGCCATGAAGGGATGCATGGAGCGCATTGCGGCGCGGCCCGCCAGGAGGTTCACGCCGCCGCGCCGAAGCTTGCGGGCGCTCGAACCCGTGAGGACGAACCGATATCCTCGCGCGGACTCCATGAGGTCATGGACGACGTTCAGCAGTTCCGGGACGCGCTGGATCTCATCGATGACCACGTCGCTTCTCGCCGGAGTTGCCAGCACCAGTTCGCGCAGACGTTCGGGACGGGCGGCCAGCCGGCGATACTCCTCCGGCTTCAGAAGGTCCACTACGAGAGCGTCCGGCAGCGTCGAGGCCAACCAGGTGGTCTTGCCGGTCCCGCGCGGGCCGAAGAGGAAGAAGCTGCTCCGCGGAAGCGCGAGGAATCGCGGCAGTGTCGTCATAATGCGCGTCAAAATGACGATAGAACCGTCATTTTGTCAACGTGTGCGTGCACGGGAGAGGCAGTAGAAGGAGGGGGAACGCGCGAAAGCCGCCGACGCTCCGCATGGGCTACCGGCGGCCGGCGGGTACCAGTCGCACGATGCCGGTCGGGGGGCCGTCCACGTCCCGCGTCTCCCCGTCGATGGCGAGGTAGATGAACCCGTCGGGTCCCTGGCGGACGTCGCGGATGCGGCCGATCCCCTCCAGCAGGGTCTCTTCGTGGGTCACCTCGCGGCCCTCCATCCGCAGCCGGGCGAGGCGCCGCCCGCTGAGGCCGCCGACGAGCATGTCGCCGCGCCACTCGGGGAACGCGTCCCCCGTGTAGAAGAGCATCCCGGAGACGCCGATGGAGGGGACCCAGATGTGCTCCGGCGGCTCCATCTCCTCCATGAGGGTCCCCGAGTGGATGCGCGAGCCCGTGCGGTAGTTCACGCCGTACCCGACGACGGGCCAGCCGTAGTTGAGCCCCGGCTCGATCAGGTTCAGTTCGTCGCCGCCCTGCGGGCCGTGCTCGTTCTGCCACAGGTCGCCCGTCTCCGGATGGACCGCCATCCCCTGCGCGTTCCGGTGACCCCACGTCCAGATCTCGGGGTGGATCTCCTCGTCGCCCACGAAGCCCGCGAACGGGTTGTCCTCGGGTACGCGTCCGTCGTCGTGGATGCGGATCGTGCTGCCGTTGTGGTTCGAAAGGTTCTGGGCGGGGTGCGCCTCCAGTTCGCCCGCCGGGGGCCACTGCCGGTCGCCCAGCGTCATGAACAGGTAGCCGTCGTGGTCGAAGACGAGCCGCCCGCCCCACATCGAGCTGCGCTCCGTCCCGTTCCCGGGCGCGTCCGCGTGGAACAGTTCCTCGACGTCGCTCAGGCGGTCGTCCTCGAAGCGGCCGCGGGCGATCGCGATCGTGCCCAGCGAATCGGGCCCCGGCTTCACGTAGCTCAGGTAGAGGAGCCGGTTCGTCGCGAAATCCGGGTGCAGGATCGCGTCGCGCAGACCCGCCTGCTCGAAGCCGGCCATCGAACGGGCGCCGCGCCCGAGCGCCCGGATCGGTGGCAGGCCCTCCACGGAGTCCGGGAGCAGGACGCCGTCGCGGATGATGCGGAGCCGGCCGGGACGTTCCGTCACGAGGAGGTCGCCCTCGGGCGTGAAGGCGATCGAGAACGGGCGCACGAGCCCGTCCGCCACTTCCTCGACCCGGAAGTCGTGCAGCGCGGTCTGGATAACACCGCCGTCGTCACCCGCCGGCTCTCGGCCACCAGGGGCGCACGCGGCGACGGCCAAGAGCAATACGACGAGGAAGCGGGAGGCGCGGGGATGGTTCATCCGGGGATCGTCCGTCCGTGTCTGGGGAGTCATTTGAAGAGTTCGGCGTGGGAGCCAGCGCGAACAAAGTTGATGGAGCCACTCGGCTTCGGCGAATCATCGACCTGGTAGATCAGAAGGAAATCTCCGCCGACATGGCACTCGCGGTGATTCGCCCAAGCGCCTTTCAGCGCGTGATCCCTCCGTTCCGGACCCAGCGGGGCGTCGTTGGCGATGAGGTCGAGCATGACCGCCTTGAGTCGATTCAGATCGTATCGGCCGGAACGCGAGAGACGCTCCCAGTCCTTGAGGAACCCCCGCGTAAAATCGACGCGGCGCGGCGGGCGCGCCCGCTTACGGGCTGCCGGCTTCTTCAAGCTCGGCAAACATCTCGTCCGCGCTGGCGAATCTGGCCGTCCCCCGCCTCATCATTTCCTCCGATTCGGCCATCGCCCGTCGGGTCTCGGTGTTCGGCACCTTCAGTTCAAGGGGGAAGGCCTGATCGACCGCGATTCGGTGGAAGAACAGCCGCACCGCCTCCGAGGCCGTTAGCCCCATGGCCGCGAGTGCCGCCGTCGCCTTCCGCTTCATCTCCGTATCCATCCGGACATGGAGCATCGAACTGTTCGTCTTCATCCGAACCTCCCGTATCTCAATTGCGATGCAAGTTGGCTTTGCTGCCTCATCCGGTCAACTCGGGGGGCCGGCGGCGGGATCGTCCGTCCGTGTCTGGGGAGTCATTCGGTCTCTATACTTATGGCGTCCCACAGGAGCCTGACAGGAGGCAGACATGTTTCGCGCCAACGCGGCCACATCTGCGGTCACATCGATTCCCGCCCTTCGTCTCGCCTTTCGTTCCGCCCTTCGCCCCGCCTTCTTCGCGACCGCCGCAGCCCTCATGGTCGGTTGCGCGGCGGATGGCGGTGGAGACGCGACCGAGGGAGGCGGAGTCGCCACCGGCGCGGTCGCCTACGAGGGGGCGCGCGTGATCGCGGGCGACGGTTCGGTCATCGAGTCCGGTGTATTCGTAGTTGAAGCGGGACAGTTTGCCGCGGTCGGGGCGAGCGGGGAGGTCGAGGTGCCGGGCGGCGCGCAGCGGGTGGACCTGTCCGGCAAGACGGTCATGCCCGCGATCGTGAACGCGCACCTCCACCTTTCCTCCGAGCGCGACGAGCGGATCGAGCAACTCCAGCACATGGCGTACTACGGGGCGGGGGCCGTCGTGAGCCTCGGCACCGAGACCGGCGGCATCGGAATCGAGATGCGCGACGAAGTCATCCCGGACGCGGCGCGCGCGAAGACGGCCGACCGCGGGATCACCACGGCCGAGCCCGGCCGTTCCGATGCCCCCTACTGGATCGCGACGGAGGAAGAGGGGCGGGCTGCGGTCCGCGAACTGGCGGAGCGGCAGGCCGACATCGTGAAGATTTGGGTCGATAACCGCGGAGGGCGCTACGAGCAGCTC
This sequence comes from Candidatus Palauibacter polyketidifaciens, assembly GCF_947581785.1. Taxonomy (NCBI): domain Bacteria; kingdom Pseudomonadati; phylum Gemmatimonadota; class Gemmatimonadia; order Candidatus Palauibacterales; family Candidatus Palauibacteraceae; genus Candidatus Palauibacter; species Candidatus Palauibacter polyketidifaciens. The sequence goes on from NZ_CANPVO010000019.1 coordinate 25,240, forward strand.
TCCTCGGAACTTTACGGCGCGATCATCGACGAGGCGCACCGGCACGGGCTCATGGTCACCGCCCACATCTTCTACTTGGAGGACGCCAAGGAACTCCTGCGCGCAGGCGTGGACGTGTTCGCGCACGGCGTGCGGGATCTCGACGCGGATGACGAACTCATGGAACTGTGGGCCGAGCGTCCGGAGGTCGTCCTCGTCCCCAACCTCCCCGGGCCGGGAGTGGCGCTCGACCTGAGTTGGCTCAGCGGCACCGTGCCCGCCGACCGGCTGGTCGAGATGCAGGCGGCGTCCGTGGACAATCCCGGTGCGCAGGAGTTCTTCGGCATCCAGGCGCGGAATCTCGCCCGCTTCGCCGAGGCCGGCATCAGGATCTCGTTCGGCACCGATGGCAACGCTGCCTGGGCCGTGCACCAGGAGATGGAGGACATGGTCCGCGCCGGTTTGAGCCCGGGCGACGTCATCGTGGCGGCGACGAAGACCTCCGCCGATCTGATGAACTGGGACGACCTCGGCGAGATCGCGGCCGGGAAGAGCGCCGACTTCATCGTGCTGGACGCGAACCCGCTCGACGACATCACGAACACGCGCCGGATCGACGCCGTCTACCTGCGTGGAGACATGGTCGACCGGGAGGGGATCAGCGCCCGCCTGCTCGCGGCCGGGACCGAGTGATTGAACTTCGGCCGGTGACCCTCGAGGGGCACGGCGTCCGTCTCGAGCCCATGGGCCTCGAACACGCCGACGCGCTCGCCGAGGCCGCCGCGGACGGGGAGTTGTGGAACCTCTTCTTCACCTTCGTCCCGGCCCGGGAGGAAGTGACCGACTACATCGAGACCGCGCTCGAGGGCCAGGCCACCGGCCACATGCTGCCGTGGGTCGTCCGGCTCGCGGACACCGGCGCCGTGATCGGCTCCACCCGCTACCACGACATCCTGCCGCAGGTTGATCGGGTCGAGATCGGCTACACCTGGTACGGCGCGAGCCACCAGCGCACGCACGTCAACACCGCGTGCAAGATCCTCCTCATGACGCACGCTTTCGAGACGGTGGGGTGCGGCGTGGTGGGACTGCGCACGGACGGCATGAACCTGCGCTCGCAACGGGCCATCGAGGCGCTCGGCGCGAAGAAGGACGGCGTCATCCGCAACCACTCCCTGCGCCGCGACGGAAGCGTGCGCGACGACGCGATGTACTCCGTCCTCCTCCACGAATGGCCCGGAATCAAGCGCCACCTCGAAACCCGCCTCTGGCGCCACCGCTGACGGCGGCTGACGACCCGCCCTTCGCGGGTGACGTCAGCCGCCTGCGCCGGGCTACATGCCGAGGGAGATGTCGACCTGCGTGTTCTCCCATGAGAGGCGGAGGGCGCCGTCCACCTGCTCGAAGGTCATCATCTCCACCATGCCGGCTGTCGCCGAGGGCGTCGCCATGAAGCTGCCCACCTCGGTGCTCTGGACGGCGGCATCGATCGGGATCCCCCAGCGGTCGTATTCCGAGTTCACGTGGAACGTCCATTCCGTCTCGCCGGGCGTGGCGTAGAGCGAATAACTCCCCGCCTCGAGCGCGACACCGCCGACCGTGGCGGCGGCCGAGAGGTGGAGCGCGGTCGCCTCGTTCGCCCCCAGACGCCAGACCTCCCCGTAGGGAACCAGCTCGCCCATTACGACGCGCTCGCGGGCCGAAGGCGCGCCGTAGCAGAGGAGACCTTCACCCCCGTCGTACGAGAAGCTCAGCTCCTGGAGCGGGCTCGCCCGGCCTTCCACATCGCCCATGACGACGCAGGCCAGCCCCGCGTCCGTCATGTCCATTTCGGCCATGGCTTCGGTCTCCGCCATCTCCGTCTCCGCCATCTCCACCTCGCCAGCCTCGGATCCTCCGCCGCATCCCGCGACCAGAAGAACGGCGAGGTACCACGCGCTGCTTCGCTTCATTTTGTCACCTCCATGGATTGCTTTTCTCGAACCCTATTTTGTCCAAACCACGACGAGACCGCACCGGGAAGCCGGGAACTCCGCCGGACCGGACGACAGCCCCTTGTATATCTCTATGCCTGCGATCTCGTTCGGTCTCACGACGTCGTCCAGCGCGATCCCTCTCGTCGGCAGACCATCGACGTAGAAACTCAGCGTACAGGCGCCCGCGGCCCCTGACGAATACCTCGTGTTCACCAGCCTGCAGTCGGCACGCCGGAAGTTGCACTCGAGCCGGATGCCAGACTCGTCGGCGATCATGTGCGAGATCTCCACGGGCCGGCGACGATCGATGTCCTCCGCCGTGTAGAAGGTGCCCGTGCCGACGATTTCGCTCCAGAGCATGCGCTCGTAGAAGCCCTTGACCTCCAGCCGGCGAGACCTCGTCACGGTCGCGACGATCGGCTCCATCTCCACGGGATCGGGGACCATGCCGATCTCCACCTCCGTGGTCAGGCCGGGTGAAACCTCGAGCACGTAGGACAACGGAGCGTACCCGAGGTGCCGCACGTCGAGTACCTGCGGGCCGACCGGAACGCCGCTGAGGACGAAGCGCCCCCGGCGGTCGGTCTCGGCCACTCGCAGACGGTCGGGAACGGACACCGTGGCGGCCACTACCGGATCATCCGTGATGGCGTCGTGCACCCGGCCGATCAGCCTCCCGGTTCTGACTCGCCCCGAGCGCAGCATGAGCGTGATGTCGTGAGGCATGCCGGCGACGATCACGACGACCGCCTCTTCGCTGGAGAAGTTCCCGTGCTCCGACCACAGCGTGGCCTGGGTCGCATCCCGCGGAGCGCAGAGGACGAGGCGTCCGTCGGATCCGACAGCCTCGCGAACCGGCCTTCTCGCGCGCTCTGTCTCGGTCCACCGCACGACCACCACCGCGTTGGGGACCGCAGCCGTGCCGTCGTCGTCGACGACACGGACCCGCAAGCTCGCGCGGTCGTCGCACTCCGACGTCTGGGCCGAGAGAGGTCCGGCGCCCACGGCCAGACCGAACGCCGCAACGGCGCTCGGGGCGAACTGCCGCGCCGCCAACCGTGTCACCGACCTGGGATCAGAACTCGGGAATCTCCGCATCTCCCTTCAAGACTGGGATACGGACCCCCCGGCATCAAGCGAGGAGGAGAAAGCCTGTGGCGGCCAGTCCCGCGGCGAAGAGGGCGTAGGGGAGTTGGGTCAGGGCGTGCTCGACGACGCCGCAGCCGCTGCCCCGGGCCGCGAGGACGGTCGAGTCGCCGTAGAAGCAGGTGTGGCTGCCGAACGCGCTGGCGGAGATGAGCGCTCCGATCACGAGCGGCATGTCCGCCCCCACCGAATCGGCGAGCGGCAGCACGATGGGGATCGCCACCGCGAAGATGCCCCAGAACGACGCGGTGGCGAAGGCGACGAGCGACATCGTGAGGAAGGTGACGGCGGGGAGGAGCCACGGCGTCATCAGCGGCTCGACCGTCTCGATGAGGTAGGCGGTGAGTCCGAGGCCGTCGTTCACCTCCTTGAGGAGGAAGCCGCCGAACACCGTCGCCAGGGGGACGATCATCGTGAGCACACCGGCCATGGTGGTGTCGAGCGCGGCGCGAACCGGGAGGAGCCTTGTGCCCACGACGATGGCGAGAGTGAGGGTGAGCGCCACGACGACGCCCTTCAGGATGTCGAGGTCGAACCACCAGGTGGCGGCCACGAGGGTGAGGACGGGGACGATGAAGTGCCACGGTCGCGCGCGCTCGGCGGCGCGCGGATCGGTTTCGCCTTCGAGCCTTGCCTCTTCGAGGCCCGGGGGCACGACCCGCCCGGTCTCGCGGGCGCGACGCTCCGCCTTGCGCATGGGGCCGATGGCGGGGACGAGGCCGGTCCCGACGAGGAGCGCCAGAGCCACCGCGATCCAGGCGTAGAGCATGAACGGAATCGCGTCGATGTAGAGTGAGAGGCCGCGGCCCGCCGCCGCCCACCCCGTCTCTTCGAGCAGGCCGGAGAAAAAGGCGGCCCAGGTCGAGATCGGCACGAGGATGCAGACCGGCGCGGCGGTGGAGTCCACGATGTAGGCGAGCATCTCGCGCGACACGCGATGCCGGTCGGTGAACCGCTTCACGGAGGAGCTGACCGCGAGGACGTTCAGGTAGTCGTCGATGAAGACGGCGAGGCCGAGGAGCCACGTCGCGGCCAACGAGCCGCCGCGCGTCCGGATGCGCGCCGACACCGCGTCGCCGAAGCGGGCCGCCGCACCGACCCGGACGAGCAGCGTGATGAGGCTTCCGAAAAGCGCGCAGACGAGGATGATCCAGCCCACGGTCTCGTTCTGCATGACCGTGACCATGCCGTCGGTGAACGCGGTGAGCGGATCCCGGGGCGCGAGGATCAGGAACCCGACGAGCGCCCCGATGATGAGGGATTCCACGGGCCGGCGCGTCCAGACCGCAACGGCCAGTACGACGGCCGTCGGTATCAGGCTTACGACGCCGAAGTGCTCCAGCGGCAACTCCCTTCTCCGGAGGCGAGGTATCCAGCGATCATGGGTGCTTGCGGCATCCCTGCATCGGCTTAAGCCAATTGAAAATGCAATTTTGAATTGGCTTAAGCGTTTGCACGGACTGCAAACAAACCCCGTCGTGGAGCTGGGGGTCGGCCAATAACGTCCTTGTTACACATCGCTAGCCAAGGCGGACCTCGTCGCCGACCCGGACGGCGCCGGGCTCGGCCACCTCGCACTTCACGCCGACGTTCCCCTCGTTGTGGTCGAAGGCGGCGCGCAGCACCCGCGGGTCCTTCGGGAGGTCCCGCAGCGGGAGGGTGACCATGACGCAGCGCATGCACGGCTTCGTCACCCACAGGCGCGCCCCGCCGATCTCGAGCGTGCCGCCCACCCAGTCGTTTTCGACGAACCCCTCCGCCCCCGCCACGGGTTCGATCACGAGGTTGGGCCGGAAGCGGCCGACATCGAAATCGCTCCCCGGGACGAGCCCCCGCAGATGGTCGAGGCTCGCCGTCGTCAGGGCGTGGAGGCCGGAACTGTCGAAGAACGTCCCGGGCGGCAGCTCCCACTCGGTGATCTCGTCGCGGTACGTCCGCCCGCCCTGGACGAGCCCCTCCATGTCCGGCCAATGGTATTCGCACGTCGCGCCCCCGACCGCCTCCGTCGCGAACGCGACTTCGCGGCCCAGGAGCGCACTCAGGCGGGCCTCCAACCCCTCGCGGCGAGCGCTCGACAGCGTCGTCCCATCCTCGAACCGGACGCGGATCGACGCGGCTCCGTTCTCCCGTTCGAAGCTCGCGGAGAGGCCGTAGACCGCACCCCACATCCGCGGCCGCTTCGCGCTCACCACGCGCCCGGTCTCGCGGTCGACGAGCGCGCCGGTCCGGTCGCCCTCCATGCCGCGCACCGTGATTCGGGCGGCCTCGAGGCGCTCTCCCCCCATCGACTTCACGGGATAGCGGTACAGGCTCACGACGCGCCCCACCACCATGCCGCGCGGAGCCGCCGCTTCGTCCATGGCCGGGTGGGCGCTCACCGCACGAGCGACACGAGGTAGGCGAGGCCGGTCCCGCCGAGGAGGACGAGTCCCACCCAGGTCAGCGTCACCATGCCGCGGCCGGGCCGGTGCTCCGGCGGCACCGCCTCCGACGTCACGGCGCGGAGGTTGAAGTAGCCGAGGATGGGCGCGGTGAGGAACGCCACCGTCGTCGCGAAATCGACCATCGCGGTGAGGCTGCCGGAGAAGCCGAGGAGAATGAAGAAGGCGATGACGGGAAGCGTGATCATGCTCCCCCAGTACACGCGGCCCACGCGGGTCACGGTGTCCTCCGCGACGTGCCCCCGCAGGTTCGCGAGCGTGCGCTCGATCGCGCGCGGGAAGCCGTCGGTCACGGCGAGGAGGCTCGAGAAGATCGTCGCCATCGCCGCCACGAGGACGATGGGACGGGACCACGAACCCAGCGTCGTGCTGTACATGTCGACGAGTTGCGTGGAGAACACGGCCCCCGCGTCGCTGAGGGCGACGTCCGCCTGGTAGAGGACGGTGGCCCCCACCGACACGAAGATGAGGGCGAGGATGCCGGTGCCGACGAAGCCCACGAGGAAGTCGCGCTTCGCATCCGCGACCGAGGTCCGCGCGCCCGTGGTCTTGTCCTTGGCGAGCGTCCACAGGCTGCTCCACACCGCGACATCGACGGGCGACGGCATCCACCCGATGAGGGCGAGCAGGAAGGCGAAGGGGACGACGGTGCCGACGACGTCGCCCGGCCAGATGGCCAGCGTCGAGAGGTCGGCGCGCGGGGCGGCCACGAGCGCGGTCGCCACGGTCGAGAGGACGAGCATCGCGAGCAGGATCTTGATCGTGATGTCGAGGCCGCGGAAGCGCCCCACGGCGAGCACCGCCACGCAGGCGCCCATCAGCACGGCCCCCGTCGCCGCCAGCGGCCACTCGGCGCCGAAGGCGTAGCGCGTGAGGAAGGCCATGAACATCGCCAGCGCGGCCAGCGAGATGATCGCGGTCACGAGGGTGATGGCGAGAAAGAGCCACAGCGCCCAGGTGCCGATGTCGCGGTAGCCCTCGACCAGGCTCCGCCGGGTGGCCGCGGCGTAGCGCGCCCCGTACTCGAAGAAGGGATACTTGAGGACGAGCGCGAAGACGATCACGCCGACGAAGGCGAACCCGGCCTCCCCCCCCGCGCGGGTGGACTGCACGAGGTGAGAGACTCCGATGGAGGTCGCGGCCCAGATGAGCCCGGGGCCAAAGCTCCTCCAGAAGCTGGAGCGGGAACGCGCGGCGGGTTCGCTCATTGGGCTTCCTCCGGCCGGACGTGGGCGGCGGGGCCTGGCAGCCCGGTCTCGGCACCCGCTGCCAGGATCGGATGGGCCTGAGGATGCGCCATCGCCGCCCCGGCGTGCAACGCATCGTGCAACCCTGCGGCGATCGTGCGATAGTGAGTCGACGGCCGCCCGTTCCCCGTACCCGGAGATGTGCCCGTGCTATCCACGCTCGCGCTCGCTGCCGCGATCCAGCTGCCCGCCCAGGCGCAGGAACTCGTGCCCGGAACGCGCTACGACCCCGACATCCCGACGCTCGAAGAGGTGGCGGGACACGGCTTCCGCGAGGTCGTCACGCCGCCGGACGACGTGATCCGGTACATCGAAGCGCTCGCCGCGGCGGCGCCGGAGCGGACGCGTCTGATCCAGTACGCGGAGAGCTGGGAGGGGCGGCCGCTCGTCGTCCTCGTCATCGGTTCGGCGGAACGCATGGCGCGGCTCGACGAGGTCAAGGCCGGGATCGCGCGGCTCGCGGATCCCCGCCGCCTCTCCGACGAGGAGGCGGAGGCGCTGCTGGCCGAGCTTCCGGTCGTCACCGCGCTGATGCACTCGATTCACGGCGACGAGATCAGCCCCAGCGGCGCGGCAATGGCCGAAGCCTATCACCTGCTCGCGGCGACGGGGGATCCGGACGTCGACCTCATCCTCTCGGAGTCGCTCGTCCTCATCGATCCCCTCGAGAACCCGGACGGGCGGAACCGCTTCGTGTACCAGAACTCGGTCGCGCAGGCGCGCTGGCCGGACGAGGCCCGCGTCTCCGCCGAGCACGACCCGCCGTGGCCCGGCGGCCGCGGCAACCACTACCTGTTCGACCTCAACCGGGACCTCTTCATCCAGAGCCAGGTCGAGACCCGGGGGAAGGTGGACGTCTTTCTCGAATTCCGGCCCCACATTGTCGCGGACCTGCACGAGATGGGAGGGGACGCGACCTACTTCTTCCCGCCGACGGCGCCGCCCTCCAACCCCTGGTTCGGGGAGCGGCAGGTTGCGCTCATGGACGTGTTCGGGGAGGCGATCGCGGCGCGCTTCGACGCACGCGGGTTCGCGTACTTCAACCGGGACGTGTACGACCTCTTCTATCCGGGGTACGTGGACATGTGGCCGATGGGTTACGGCGCGCTCGGAATGACGTACGAGCAGGCGGGTTCGGGGGGCCTCAGGCTCCGGCAGTCGGATGACGATCTGCTCACCTACGGCGACGGCGTGCTGCACCACTTCACGGCGGGGATCGAGACCGCGCTCACGGCCGCGCGGAACCGGGACCGGATCCTGCGGGACTACCTGGCGTACCTGCGCGAGGGGATCGCGCTCGGAGAGCGGGGGCCGGCCGAGATCGTGCTGCACTCGGCGCACGACCCGGGGATGGCGGAGCGGCTCGCCCTCATGCTCGTCGAGAACGGGATCGAGGTGTTTCGTGCCGCCGGTCCGGTGACGGCCGACGACCGGACGCTGCCCGCCGCTTCGAGCTTCATCGTGCCGCTCGACCAGCCCGCGCACCGCCTCATTCACAACCTGCTCGACGCGCACGTTCCGATGGAGGAGGAGTTCGTGCAGCGGCAGATCGAGCGCCGCGCGAACCGGCAGCCGGACGAGATCTACGACCTGACGGCGTGGAGCCAGCCGCTGCTCTGGGACGTGGAGGCGATCGAGACCGCGGCGACGGGGGCACGGGGCGCGGCGTTGACCGCGAGCGACGCCGCCGCGCGTCCGGAGGTGGCCGGCGACGCGGGCGGAGTCGAGTCCGCCGACCCGCTGCCCGAGGCGCTCGTCGGTTACCTCGTCCCGTGGGGCACGAACGGGGCCGCGGCGGTCGCCGAGGCGCTGCGCGAGGGCCTCCGCGTCCGGGCCGCCGGTGCGGAGTTCACGCTGGACGGCCGCCGCTTCGGCGTCGGCACCGCCATCCTCCGGTCAGCCGAAAACGGCCCGGATCTGCGCCACCGCCTGGCCGGCATCGCCGCCCGGCACCGCGCCGAGGTCGTGCCCATCGACGACGCGTACGTGCGCGAGGGCATGTCGCTCGGCAGCCGTTACGTCCGGGCGCTGCGCGAGCCGCGCGTGCTCCTCGTCTACGACGCCCCGGGCGGGAGCTACTCCGTGGGCTGGACGCGCTACGTCCTCGAGCGGCGCTACGGCCAGCGCGCGACGGCCGTGCGGGCGTCCAGCCTCGGCCGGGCGCGGCTCTCCGACTACGACGTGGTCGTGTTCCCGAGCGGCAACTACGGATCCGCGGTCGGCGAGGGGATGCTGGACCGTCTCCGCGCCTGGATGCGCGATGGCGGCACGCTGATCACGATGGCGGAGTCATCCCGCTGGGCCTCGCGGGCGGGGCTCCTCGCCACCGACACCGAGCGCCGGGGCGGCCGCGCCGAGGGCGACGACCCGCCGGAGCCCGAAACCCCCGAGCAACCCATCGAGTACCTCGATGCGATCTCTCCCGCAGACGAATCGCCGGAGGGCGTGCCCGGCGCGATCCTGCGCACGCTGCTCGACACGGAACACTGGCTCGCCGCCGGCACCGATGGCGAGATCGGCGTCCTCGTCACGGGCTCCCGCGTCTTCCGTCCGGTCACGCTCGACGAGGGCACGAACGTGGGACGCTACGCCGACCTCGAGGATCTCGTCCTGAGCGGCATCGTGTGGGAGGAGTCGCGCCCGCAACTGGCGAGCAAGGCCTTCCTCATCCACCAACCCGTCGGCCGCGGCCAGCTCGTCGCCTTCGCCGAAGACCCGAACTACCGCGCCTACACCGAGGCGACGCAACTCCTGTTCATGAACGCCGTCCTCCTCGGCCCCGGCCGCTAGGGCTCGCGGGTCTTCCTCCGAGCCGGAAATTGCAAAACCACGACCACAGACGTTGCAGATCGCCAAACGGGCCCGTCGCCGGGGCGCGAAAACGCCCCGGCCGGCCCGATTTGATCGTCAGGAGCTGGCGTCGTCGGAGACGGCGCGGGTGGTGTCGTCGTCGTGCGTGCCGAACTTCTCGAACCAGGTGCGCAGGAAGAGCTGCGTGCGCAGGAAGTTCGACGGCGTGCTGCTCGTCCCGTGCCACTCGTTGCGGAAGCGGATCATCGCCGTCGGCACCCGCTCCATCTTGAGCGCCTGGTAGTACTCCTCCGTCTGCGGCATCGGCGTCCGCAGGTCCATCTCCCCCGTCATGAGCATGGTCGGCGTCGTCACGTTGCCCACGTACATGAGCGGCGAGCGGCGCAGGTGCTCGGAGGGATCGTCCCACGGGAAGTGCTCGAAGTTGCGGTACCAGCCGGGGCCGTCCGTCGTCCCCACGAAGGAGAGCCAGTTCGTGACCGGGCAGTTCGCCGAGGCGGCCCGGAAGCGGTCGGTGTGGCCGACGACCCATGAGGTGAGCACGCCGCCGCCGGAGCAGCCGTACACGAACATGTTGTCCTCGTCGACGTAGCCGCGCTCGATGACCTCGTCCACGCCCGCCATCAGGTCATCGAAATCCTGCGACGGATAGGCGTTCTTGATCGCGTTCCCGAAGTCCGTCCCGTACCCGGAGCTGCCGCGCGGGTTGGTGTAGACGACGACGTAGCCGTTCGCGGCGTGCTCCTGCCAGCCGAAGTTGAACCCGGTGTTGTACATCCCGTGCGGTCCGCCGTGGATCGACAGGATGAGCGGATACTTCTTCGACGGATCGAAGTCGGGCGGCTTCACGATCCAGCCCTGGATGTCCCAGTCGCCCACCGACTTGTACCAGATCTCCTCGACCTCGCCGAGCGTGACGCCCGCCAACACGTCGTCGTTCACGTTCGTGAGCTGCATGACGTTGCCGCCGTCGTCGAGATCGAAGGAGACGACGTCGCCGGGACCGTGCGGCTCGGTCAGCGTGCCCATCGCCTTCCCGTCGTCCGTGAAGGAGCTGAGGCTGAGGAGGTGGTTGCCGCTCGTCACCTGCGTCACGCCGCCATCCACGGAGGCGAAGTGCAGGTTGCGCGTGCCCTCGCGGTTCACGTTGAAGTAGACGCCGCTCCCGTCGGGCGCCCACATGAGCTGCGGGCTCCCCCGCATGCCGCGGTCGAAGTCGCCCGAAATCTGACGCACGCCGGAGCCGTCCGGGTTCATCACGTAGAGGTGGGAGTTCCGGTAGGTGTCGTCGTTCCAGTCCTGTCCGGAATAGGCGACGAGGCTGCCGTCGGGCGAGGGATAGGCGCCCCCGTCCGGCCCGTGCCGCGTCGTGAGCTGCCGGATCGCGCCCGAGGCGACGTTCACCGCGTAGATCTCGGACTCGCGCCAGTTGTACTCGGAGTCCTCCTCCCGCAGCGACGAGAAGTAGATCTCGGTCCCGTCCGCGCTCCACTGGGGGTTGCCGTGGTTCCACATGCCGTCGGTGAGCTGCCGCGGCGTGCCGCCATCGGCCGGGACGACGAAGACGTGGGAGTGGCCCTGGTCGACGTATCCGCGGCGGTCCTGACGGTAGTCCATGCGGGTGACGATCTTCGGGCCTTCCGTCCACTTCGCGCCGTCCGGGCGGCTCGGCAGGTCGATCGGCCAGCTCTCCTCGTCCTCGACCAGCATCGTGAACGCGATGTGCGTGCCGTCCGGCGACCAGCGCAGGCTGCCGGGCGAGTGCTCCAGCCGCGTGATCTGGGTCGTCGCGCCCTCCGCGTCCATCCAGCGCACGAAGATCTGCGAGCCCTCCGGCTCACCCGACGCCGTGAAGGCGATGCGCGTGCCGTCCGGGGACCAGATCGCGCCGGACCCGTCGATCAGCTCCCGCTTGCGGGTGCCGTCGGCGTTCATGATGTAGAGCGTGGACTCCCAGCGGTCGTTGATCTGGTCGATCCAGCCGCGCGTGTAGACGACGTGGCGGCCGTCCGGGGAGATCTGGGGATTGGATACCCGTTCCCAGTCCATGTACATGTCGAGGGAGAGGGTTTTCATCCCGTCGCCGTTCTGGGCCGAAACCGGCGCGGAGTCGGCCAGGCCGAAGAACGAGAGGAGAACGAGACTCGCAAGAGCGATGCGGGCGGCGCGATACATGATGACCTCCTGCCGAAAGCGGGATATGTGCAGATCTGCAACGTACACGGGGGAATGTGGGGAAGGAAACCATCGGGGCGGCGCGGACGCCGGCGTGCGTGCCGGCGTGGTGCCGGCGCGGGCGCTGGCGTCTCCGCCCGGTGGGAACGCAGCTTGCATGCGATGGTCGTCTGCATGTGTCATCGATGACAGGACGGAATTTCGGGAGAGGGATCTCATGAATCGGCGAATTCTTTTGGTGGCAGCGGGGCTGGCGCTGGCGGGTCCGGCGGTCGTGGGCGCGCAGCAGTTCGGCGGTGCGCTGGCCTTGAGCGGCGACCAGGTGCTGGTGGGCGAGGCGGGCAACGGCACGATGTCCGGCATCGTGTGGATCTACGGCCGCACGGCCTCGGGCTGGGCGGAGACGGGGCGGGTCACGGTCTCCGACGAAGTGCGCGTCCCGGATGGGTTCGGCCGCGCGATCGCCACGCGGGGGAACTGGCTGTGGGCGGGCGCGCCGCTCGAAGCGGACGGGGCCGGCGCGGTGTACGTGTTCCTCGCGGACGGAGCGGGGGGCTGGGAGCAGGTCGACCGGCTCGATGCGCCGGAGGGCGCGGCGGCCTTCGGGAGCGCGATCGCCCTGGCCGAGGGCGTCGCGATCGTGTCCTCCCCCGGAGCGGACGACGGACGAGGGGCGGTGTTCTCGTATACGCTCGACTCTGACGGGACCGCATCCGCGGGCATGGCGCTGCGGCGGAGGGAGAACGTGGCGACCGAGGGATTCGGCGCAGCGCTGGCCTTCGACGGCGAGACGCTGCTGGTCGGCACGCGGGACGCGGGTGACGCGCCGCCGGTCGTGTTCGCGTTCGAGCGCGACGGTGCGGGGGCGTGGATGGCCGAGGGCACGCTCGAGGCCGCGTCGCTGCCGGAGCGCAGCGGCTACGGCGCCTCGCTCGCCGTTCGGGACGGCTTCGCCCTCGTGGGCGCTCCGAGGCTCAGGGAGAGCGGCGGGGCGGTGTTCGCCTTCTCTCGCGGGGCGGACGGCTGGGCGATGGAAGCCCGCCTCGGCCCGCTCCTGCCCGAACCCAACGCGCAGTTCGGGTCCTCCCTCGGCTTCGACGGCAACGACATCCTCATCGGGGCTTCGGGCAGCGGCATGGGCGCCGGCACCCTGTATGCCTACCGGCGCGATGCGGCCGGGGAGTGGAGCGACGCGTCCATCCTCCTTCGGTCTCCTCTGGGCGACCGCTCCGGTTTCTCCGGCGCGGCCCACGTCTCCGGCGACCACCTCGTCGTCGGCGCGACCGGCATGGATTCCGGGGCGGGCGCCGCCGTCGTCTACGAGCGCTCGGCCGCCGGCACCTGGGAGGAGGGCGGCACGCTCGTCAACGACTACCGCGGCTTCCCCGCGATCGCCGGCGAGGAGATCGAGTGCAGCGAGGGGCACGCGGATGTGTTCGAGTGCCGGGACGTGAACATCACCGCCTTCATGCCGATCAAGGATCTCGGCGGCACCCGGGCCACGCGCGTCAACGACATCTGGGGCTGGACCGACCCGGAGACGGGGCGCGAGATCGCGATCGTCGGCCGTACGGACGGCACGTCGTTCGTCGACGTCAGCGACCCGTACCACCCGCGCTTCCTCGGCGACCTGCCCGCCACCGAGGGGTCGCGGCACATGATCTGGCGCGACATCAAGGTGTACCGCGACCACGCCTACATCGTCGCGGACGCGGCGCTCGAGCACGGCGTGCAGGTGTTCGACCTCCGGCAGCTGCGCGACGTGGGGGCGGAACCCGTGACCTTCGGGGAGACGTTCCTCTATGACGGGATTCACTCGGCCCACAACATCGTCATCAACGAGGAGACCGGCTTCGCCTATGCCGTCGGGAACAGCGGCGGAGGCGAAACCTGCGGCGGCGGCCTCCACATGATCGATCTCTCGGAGCCGGCCCAGCCCGTCTTCGCCGGCTGCTTCGCGCAGGAGGGGACGGGACGCCGGGGCACGGGTTACGTGCACGATGCGCAGTGCGTCATCTACCGCGGCCCCGACACCGAACACGCGGGCAAGGAGATCTGCCTGGGTTCGAACGAGACGGCGTTCAACATCGCGGACGTGAGCGACAAGGACGCGCCGGTCGGTCTCGCCACGATCGACTATCCGAACGTCGCGTACGCGCACCAGGGCTGGCTCACCGACGACCACCGCTACTTCTACATGAACGACGAGGGGGATGAGCCGCAGGGTCTTGTGGAGGGGACGCGCACGCTGGTGTGGGATGTGACGGACCTCGACGATCCGATTCTCGTCACCGAGTACATCGCGGAGACGACGGCCACCGATCACAACCTCTACGTTGTCGGCGACCTCATGTACCAGTCGAACTACTCCGCCGGCTTCCGCGTCCTCGACATTTCGGACCCGGAGAACCCGGTCGAGATCGGCTTCTTCGACACCTCGCCCTACCAGGGGGGCGCGTCGTGGAGCAACTACCCCTACTTCGAGAGCGGGACGATCGCGGTGACGGGGACGGGTGACGGGCTCTTCCTGCTCAAGAACATGGCGAGACCCCGCCTCGTGCCGTGAACCAGGCGGCTGGAACCGGCGACCGGAGCCCCCGGACCGACGACCCGGGTCCGGAGGGCCCCGTCGTCCTCTTCGACGGCGTCTGCAACCTGTGTGCGGGCGCCGTCCGCTTCATCATCCCGCGGGACAGGCGGGGCCGCTTCCGTTTTGCCGCGCTCCAGTCCCATGCCGCCCGGAGGATTCTCGCAAGCGCCGGCGCGCCGCGACCGAAAGCGGGAGAACCGCCCGCATCCCTGATGCTCGTCGCGAACGGACGCACCCACGTGCGGAGCGGAGCCGCGCTTCGCATCGCGGCGGGACTCGACGGTGGATGGCCGCTGCTCGCGGTCTTCCTGGTCATCCCCGCCCCGCTGCGCGATCTCGCCTACCGGTTCGTGGCCCGGAACCGCTACCGCTGGTTCGGGAAGGAGACGGCCTGCGAACTGCCCCGGAACGAGGAGAGCCGGCGATTCGTCGATGCTGAGGAGTAGGTCGTCAAACCGTTTACGACCTCAAACCGCTCCTGCAGTCCTACAGGGAACCCCGTGGGGCCACCCACTCGGTAACCTGTCCCGTGACGGCCGCGATCGTGTCAAAATCCGCAGCGTAGTGGAGAACGGTCAGGTTCGAGGCCTCAGCAACGGCGGCAATAATCAGGTCAGCGATCGGCACCCGGTGCTGCGCCCGGCCGGCGAGCAGTCCCTGCACTGTGATGGCCCGTTGGAAGATCGCTTCCGTGAGTGGCACGTGACGGTACGCCAGGGTACGCCGGGCCCGCGCTCGCCCGTGCTCCTCGCCATTGCGAGTGGAATAGAGAACTTCAAGGTCGATGATGGCGCAGGTCGTCGCCTGGCCCGCCTCGATGACCGGCGTGAGTCGTGCGTGGACCCGGGGATGGGCCATGCGGGCCAGCGCGCTCTTGTCGATGAGATAAGGCACTCGCGTTCGACCCGGCCTGGTTCAGGAACGCCAGGCGCCGGCCATGACCTTCTCGTTCGACAGTTCGAGCCCGTCCATCGTCGTCAGGGCCTCGATCTCCTCGCGTCGCGCCTCCCGCCGCAGGACTTCACGCAAGGCGGAGTCGATCGTCTCCTTGATGGAAGACGTCCCAAGGAGGATCCGCACTTGCTCGATGAGCCCGTCGTCGATTTCGACGCTGGTTTTTCTCACTCGGTCACTCGCTGGTCACCGCGGGAAGATATACAACCCACGACGATTGATATGTCCATCCCAAGAACGTCAAGATATCATGCGGTCTCGCGTCGTCCCTCAGGGGGTGTCGTCGGCCGGTCCTCTACGGGGCGCCGCGCTCGTGGACGACGCGGCCACCGACGATCGTGTACAGCGCCTCGGCCTCGAGGAGCCGCGCGGGATCGTTCCGGCCGGCCTCGATCAGATCCACGTCGAACACGGCGATGTCCGCCAGCCTGCCCGGCGTCAGCGTTCCCTTCACGTCCTCCTCGAACGAGGCCCACGCCGGGTTCCGCGTGTAGGCCTCGATCGCCTCCTCGATCGTCAGCCGCTGCTCCGGGAACCACCCCTCGGCCGGCTCGCCCGCGAGCGTCTGCCGGCTCACCGCCGCGTACAGTCCGTACCGCGGATGGAGGAAGTAGCGGGCCGCGTTCGTCCCGGGACTGTCGCTCCCGAACACGAGCACCGCCCCCGCGTCCTTCAGCGACCGGAACGCGTAGGCACCGCGGGACCGCCCGCCGATCCTCTCCTCCATCCAGCGCATGTCGTCCGAGATGTGGTACGGGTTCACCTCCGCCACGAGGTTGAGCTCGCCGAAACGGTGGAAGTCCGCCTCCTCCACGACCTGCGCGTGGATCATCCGCCACCTGTGGTCCGCTTCGATCATGTCGTGCTCGCTCAACACGGTCTCAAACAGGTCGAGCAGGATCTTCACGGCCTTGTCTCCGATCGCGTGGATGTGGGGCGGGAGTCCCGTGGGCACCGCCTCCTCCATGAGCCGCTGGAGGTTCCCCTTCGGGAACTCGGCGTAGTTCTGGTCGCGGGTCAGGGAGAGGGCGAGGCCGTCGATGCCCTCGGGAAGCATGATCTGACGCACGATCCCGAAGTTGCCGGGCGCATGGTCGTACTGCTCGTAGAACATCGCACTGGAGCCGCCCATGATCCCGTCGACCCACGCCTTGTAGCCGATGAAGCGGAGCCAGTCGTCGCCGAAGCCGCGGGTGATCCCGAGCCCGCCGGTGTGCGTCACGTTGTCGAGCGAGGGACGGATGTTGATGCGGGCGGTGAGTTCGCCGCGGGCGTGCAGTTCCTGGTAGGCGCGGAACTGCTCGGAGGAGGTGATGTCCTGGATCGTCGTGACGCCGCCCTCGCGGGCCTCCTGCAGCACGGCGCGGATCTCGGTGAGACGCTGCTCGAACGACTTGGGCGTGATGGCGGCGCGGACGAGGTCGACGGCGGAGCCCCAGAGGATGCCCGTGACCCGGCCGTCCTCGTCCTTCGCAATCCTCCCGCGCGGGGGGTCCGGTGTGGCGTCGGTGATGCCCGCCATCTCGAGCGCGAGGCTGTTCGCGAGGTACATCGAACGGTCGAAGCGGTTGACGAGGACAGGGTGATTCGGGGTCACGTCGTCGATGAGGTCGCGGTGCGGCGTGAACGGCCCGCCGGCACCCGCATCGCCGGCCTCCGCGGCGCCGTCCTCGCCCTCGCGGCCGGTCGACCCCACCTCCCACTCCTCGTACGCGCCCCAGTCGCCGCGCGTGATCCAGCTGCCGGGCGCCAGGCGTTCGGCCGCGCGCGCGATCTCCTCGCGGAACCCTTCCGGCTCGTGGACCTCGAGCAAGTTGACGCCCACGATGAGCGCACCCGTGCTCTCGACGTGGACGTGGCCATCGTTGAAGCCGGGCGAGACGAAGGCGCCATCCAGGTCGATGACCCGCGTGTCCGGGCCCACCAGCGCCTGCGCCTGTGCGTTCGACCCGACGAGGGCGATGTGCTCGCCACGGACCGCGATCGCCTCCGCGGCGGGCCGAGCCTCGTCGAGCGTGTACACGTCTCCGTTCAGGAGGACGAGATCCGCCGGCTCGCCGGGACCGCTTCCGCCGCACGCCGCCGCGAATACCGTCGCCGCGCCGAAGACCAGGGTCCGGGCGCAGCAGACGCGGCGCACCGGGGGATGGATCGCAGACATTCGCACCTCCGCTTCGCTGGGCCGCGCCTGTCCTCAACGGTCTGGCAGCCCGTGGCTGCCAGTGACGATAGGTCCGATCCCGGCGCCTTTCCACTGCGGCTGTTTCCCATCCCGTTTTCGGCCACGTTCCCGCGGGAACGTCTTGAGCCGCGCCCGCGCGCGGATCGCCGACCCTCTCGGCAGGGGGCGATGTCCCTTGTACCTTCCGTGTCCGGCCTGAAAGGCACCGGCGTGACGCAGTGGTCCCTGAAAGGGAGGCCCGGCTTGTCCGATCGCGAAACGAAGGCCGACGACGGATTGAATCCGGAGGATTTCACCCTCCCGTCGCTCAGGCCGCGCGATCTGCTCGCTCATTTCGGCCCCGGGCTGATCCTCATGATGACGGGGATCGGAACGAGTCACGTCGTGACGGCGCCGACTGCCGGGGGCCGGTTCGCCTACGCCCTCCTCTGGTGCCTGCCCGTCGCCTACATCTTCAAGTACTACGGCTTCGAGATGGCCTTCCGGTTCACCAATGCCACCGGGAAGAGTCTGCTCGAGGCCTATGCCACGGCACGCTGGAAGTGGCCGCTCTGGTACGTGATGGTGACGACGCTCATCCAGTGCGCCATCGGTCAGGCGGGGCGTCTGATCGCCGCGGCGGCCGTCGTCTACTACCTGTTCAGCGAATACCTGGGCCTTCCCATTCCGCTCGAAGCGTACGCGGCCCTGCTCGGCGTGCTCTCCGTGGGCATCATCCTCCGGGGCAGTTACAAGGCCGTGGAGAACACCACGAAGGCGCTTGCGGGCGTCCTCGTCCTCTCATCGGTCGCGGTCTACATCGTCCAGCCGGC
The DNA here is from genome assembly GCF_947581785.1 of Candidatus Palauibacter polyketidifaciens. NCBI lineage: Bacteria > Pseudomonadati > Gemmatimonadota > Gemmatimonadia > Candidatus Palauibacterales > Candidatus Palauibacteraceae > Candidatus Palauibacter > Candidatus Palauibacter polyketidifaciens. Next base: position 43,553 of record NZ_CANPVO010000019.1, read on the forward strand.
GCCGCTCGCCGAAATGGGGAACTTCTTCCTCTTCGAGATCCCCGATGGGTCGTGGCTCGTGATCGCGGGCTTCCTCGGCCTCCTGCCGACCGGCATCGATGTCTCGCTGCAGGCGTCGGAGTGGGGGAAGGCGAAGCGCGCGGGCATGAGCAAGGTCCGGCCCCACCTCGAGGCGACCGGCGTCGCACCCCGCTTCGACCCCTTCACCTCGCCCGCCTCCGACCTCGCGGTCGATACGGCGCGGCTGTCCCCGCACGCGCGGGAGTACTGCCGGCGCTGGTTCCGGATCGGGCTCTGGGACTTCCGGACCGGCCACATCATCTCCTTCGTGCTGGCGGCGATCTTCGTCCTTCTCGCCGCGGTGTGGCTCTATCCGAGTCCGATCGAGGGACGCGCCGTCATGGGAGAGATCGCGGGCATCTTCACGCTCAGCGTGGGACCGTGGATGATGATGATCTTCATCCTCGGCGCGCTCGCGGCCACGTACTCCACCGCCTTCAACTACTTCGACGGATGGCCCCGCATCGTCGGCGCCTGTTGCCGGAACCTCTTCCGCACGACGGCGCGCCTGCACGGGATATCATCCGAGGATCGAGCCGATCCGGAGCGGCGGCGGACCTGGAACTCCGAGTACAACATCTATCGGATGACGATGTTCTACTCGCTCATCGCCTCCGTCCTCTACATCGCGTTCGACCCGCGCCCCGTGTTTCTCGTGCTCGTGGCTTCGGCGCTCGCCTTCTTCGTCGCGCCCGTCATCTACTTCTTCAACCTCTATTTCTGCCTCAAGGTGATCCCGAAGGAGGACGAACTCTTCTACCCGTCCTGGTTCGCACGCTGGTTCGGGGGGTTGAGCCTGTTCATCTTCACGGGCCTCAGCGTGATCCTGATCTTCGCGCGCGTGTTCCGGATCCCCCTCTTCGGCGCCTGACTCAACCGTCGCCCTCGGGCCGCCCGGCCCGCCGCCGCCGATCATCCTCCTCCGCCGCTCGCGACATGCCCGTCGCGACGAGTCCGGCGGGCACCGCCACGATTCCCATCCCGCACAGCAATATGATGAACGTGAAGATTCTGCCTCCGACCGTGACCGGGTACGCATCTCCGTAGCCCACGGTCGTCAGCGTGACGACCGCCCACCACAGGCTGTGGAACACGGATTCGAACTTCTCGGGCTGGGCCTCGTGTTCGAAGTGATGGATGCCGAGCGCCGCGATATACAGCAGGACCAGCGTGGCGAAGAGGAACACCAGCGCCTCGTTGCGCGCGTACTTCACGGCGTTCATCAGTCTCGTGACGGCCGTGCTGTATCGCGCGATCTCGAAGAGCCGGAAGACGCGGAGCAACCGCAGGCCGCGCACCGCCCGGAGGTCGATGCCGACGGACAGGAGCGAGAGGTAGAACGGAAGAATGGCGACGAGGTCGACGATTCCATAGAAGCTGCGGATGAAGGACCACTTGTGCTCCGCCGCGATGATCCGCAGGGCGTATTCGATCGTGAAGAGCACGACGATGACGATTTCGCAGACGGCGAGCGCCGACTTCCAGGCGGGAGGCAACTGGTGGAGGGTGGACAGCGACATCGCCAGGAGGGAGGCGATGATGAGAAAGAAGACGCTCTTGTCGAACCAGCGACCGGACCCCGCGCCCGAACCCTTCACGACATCGCGTATGCTCATCGGCAACTCCGGGGCCGCTATCCGCGCAGTCGCTGCACGAACCACCAGTAGTGACCTTCGAGGTCCCGGACTTCGTAGCTCCGGTCGGACCAGTAGTCCTCGCCGTAGTCCTGCGTGGCGGGCTCGGTCGTGATCGCGGCGCCGGCGGCCCGCGCCCGCTCGCAGTGAGCGTCCGCGTCGTCCACGTAGACCATGAGCGACTGCGTGTTCGCGCCATCCGCTCCCCGCGGGGACCGTGGGTAGGTTCGGCCCGGCGTGAGCCCGGCCTGCCCAACCATGATGAGTCCGCCGTTCAGGGCGAGCTGGGAATGGACGACCTGTCCCTGTTCGTTCTCGATTCTCTCGCGCACCTCGAACCCGAAGGCGTCCGCGAGCCAATCGATCGCCGCCCCTGCGTCGTCGTAGAACACGGCGGGAGTGATCCTCGGCCAGCCCTTGGGTGGATCGATCATGTGTTCCTCCTGGCGTGTCCCTCCTGACGGGGCGTGGCAAAGCCGCGCCACGCCATGAGCGGGACTTGCACATCGTCAAGCTCCCGAATCTGATGCAGTCTGCAGTTCGGGGCGACAGCCCGCAGCCGTCGGGACGTGCCCGCGGCGCGTGGGATGGTTACGTGAATCGTACGAAAGGCGCACGGATGGGAATCCGCGTCGGCGTGGACGTCGGCGGCACCTTCACGGATGTGGTCCTGCTGGGAGACGACGGGCGCATGGTGGCCCGCAAGGTCTCGTCCACGCCGGAGGACTACAGCCGCGGTATCGCCGAGGGTGTGGCCGCCGCGCTCGCCGACTGCGGAGCCGCCCCGGGCGATGTCACCTCGGTGGTCCACGCCACGACCGTCGCCACCAACACCATCCTCGAGCAGAAGGGCGCGAGGACGGGCCTCATCACGACGCGGGGCTTCCGCGACGTGCTCGAGATGCGGCGGCTGCGCATTCCGGTAATGTACGACCTTCAGTACGAAAAGCCGCCGCCGCTCGTGCCCCGCCACCTGCGCCGGGAGGTGGACGAACGCCTCGGTCCCGACGGGGCCGTGCGCCGGGAGCTGGATCCGGCGAGTCTGGACGCGGCCGTCGCGGAACTGCGGCGCGAGGGGGTGGAGGCGGCGGCGGTGAGCCTGCTCCACGCCTATGCGAACCCCGCCCACGAGCGGGAGGTCGCGGCGCATCTGCGGGAGGCGTTTCCGAACGGCCTCTACATTACCTGCTCTTCCGACATCCTGCCGGAGATCCGGGAGTACGAGCGGACGAGCACCGCCGTCGTGAACGCCTACATCGGACCCGTGGTCCAGCGCTACATGGAGACGCTGCTGGACCGGCTGCGGGAGCTGGGCGTCGACTGTCCGGTGCACATCATGCAGTCGAGCGGCGGCGTCATGTCCGTCGAGGCGGCCGGGCGCAAACCCGCCTGCATGGTGGAATCCGGGCCCGCCGCCGGGGTCATGGCCTGCGCCCGCCTCGCCCGCGGCGCGGGGCTCGACAACTTGATCTCCTTCGACATGGGCGGCACGACGGCCAAGGCGGCCATGGTCGAAGGCGGCCAGGCGGCCAAGACGACCGAGTTCGAGGTGGGCGGCGGCATCAACCTGTCGAGCAAGCTGATCAAGGGCGGCGGCTATCCCGTCAAGCTCCCCTTCGTCGACGTCTCGGAGATCGGTGCGGGGGGCGGCAGCATCTGCCGGGTCGACGGCGTGGGCCACACGAGCGTGGGCCCGCAGAGCGCCGGCGCCGTACCCGGCCCGGTGTGCTACGACCTGGGCGGAGTGGATCCGACGCTTACCGATGCACTGGTCGCCATCGGCTACCTGAACCCGGGTTACCTGGTCGGCGGGAGCCTGCCCCTGAACACGGCGAAGGCGCTTGCCGTCCTCGAGGAGAAGGTGGCCCGGCCGCTGGACCGCCCCGTGGCGGAGGCCGCTCACGGGGTGCTCGCCCTCGCCTGCTCCACCATGACCCGGGCCGTGAAGGCGGTCACGACATACCGCGGACGGGACCCGCGCGATTTCGTGCTTGCGGCCTTCGGCGGCAACGGACCCGTGCTCGGCGTGGAGATCGCCCGCGCGCTGCAGATCCGCCGGGTCCTGGTGCCGCCGGTGCCCGGCGTGTTCAGCGCCCTGGGCCTTCTCTATTCGGATGCCGAGCAGGAGTTCATCCAGACGGTCATGATCCGGGCCGAGGGTGCCGATGCGGACGCGGTGGCCGCCGCCTTCGACAGCCTGGAGGCGGAGGCCCGCGCGGCGATGATCGCCGATGGTTTCCCCGCCGAAGCGGTGACGGTGGAGCGGCTGGCCGACCTGCGCTACGCGGGGCAGGCGTACGAACTCACGGTCCCCGTCGCCCCCGGCACGCCGGACCTCGAGGCCATGGCGCGTGCCTTCGACCGTGAGCACGAGCGCACCTACGGGCATCCATCGGAGGGCGACCCCGTGGACCTGGTGAACGTGAAAGTGCTGGCCCGGGTGGCCGTCGACGCGACCGAGCCGAGCCGCCGACTGCTGCCCGCGCCGCCCGCGACCCTCGGGGCGCCTCGCGACGTCTACTTCGGACCCGCGGACGGCACCCTCGAGACGGCCGTTGTGGCACGCACCGACCTCACGGGGGACTGGCGCGACGGGCCGGTGATCGTGGAGGAGTACGACGCCACCTGCGTGGTGCCACCCAGCTGCCGGGCGCGGCTCGACGCCTTCGGCAACATCGACATCGACGTGGACACCCGCCCATGACCCGCGCGCCCATGAGCCGGAAGATCGATCCCATCACCTTCGAGGTCGTGCGCAACGCGCTCTCGTCGATCGCCGACGAGATGGCGCTCGTCGTCCTGCGGAGCGCCTACTCGCCGGTCGTGCGGGACGCCATGGACTACTCCACGGCCGTCTGCGACCGCCATGGACAGGTCGTCGCACAGGGGCTGACGCTGGCGGTTCAACTCGGTTCCTTCCCGGACGTCATGGAGGTGTTGCTGCGCGAATTCCGCGACGACATGGCCCCCGGGGACATCTTCATCTGCAACGATCCCTACGGCTCGGGCGGCCAACACCTGCCCGACCTCTACGTCATCCAACCCCTCTTCGTCGATGGGGCGGTGCACGGATACGCGGCGACGATGGCTCATCACAGCGACGTCGGCGGCATCGCGCCCGGGAGCGTCGCGATCCACGCGACCGAGATCTACCAGGAGGGCCTGCGGCTGCCGCTGCTCAAGCTCTACGAGGCGGGGGAACCGGACCGGAAGCTGTTCCGCATCATCGAGAAGAACACCCGCTCCCCCGTCCAGGTGCTGGGCGACCTGCGGGCCCAGCTCGCGGCGTGCCGCATCGCGGAGCGGGGATTCGGCCAGCTTGTCGACCGATACGGCGTGACGGAGCTGGAGACCTACCTGGAGGAGCTCCACGACTTCGCCGAAACCCGGATGCGTGCCGAGATCGCGCGCATCCCCGACGGCACCTACCGCTTCGTCGACTGGATCGACGGGGTGGGGGACGACCCGGAACCGCTCCCCATCGCGGTCACGGTGACGGTGGACGGGGACATGATCGCGCTCGACTTCGCGGGCTCGGCCGGTCAGGTCCTGGCCGCGATCAACTGCCCGATGGCCATGGTCCGCTCCGCCGCGTACTGCGCCATCCGCTGTCTGGCCACGGACGACGTCCCCAACTGCGAAGGCTACATGCGCCCGATCCGCATGAGCGCGCCCGCGGGCACGATCGTGAACCCGGTGGAGCCCGCCGCGTGCGCCGCCCGCGGCGTGATCGGCTATCGGGTGTTCGACGCGATCATGGGCGCGATCGCCGAAGCCGTGCCGGAACTCGTCATCGCCGGCTGCGAAGGGGGGCCGACGCTGTTCTCGGTGGGCGGCCACCACGAGGGAAAACCGTTCGTGCTCACCGAAGTCCTCGTCAGTACCTGGGGCGCCCGGGCCGCGCGGGATGGCGTGGAAGGCATCTCCAACCCCGCGGCCAACCTCTCGAACCAGCCGGTCGAGTTGATCGAGGCGGAATTGCCGCTCGAGGTCACCCGGTACGGACTGGTCCCCGATTCCGGCGGCGCCGGCAAACACCGGGGCGGCCTCGCGTCGGTGCGGGAGTTCCGCTTCCTCGCCGAGCGCTCCGAATTCACGATCCGCACCGACCGCCGCGACTACCCGCCGTACGGCATCGCCGGCGGCCATCCCGGCGTACCGTCGGCCAACACGCTGATCGACCGTGACGGCGAGCACGAGGTGCCGACGATGCCCATGAAGAGCTTCATCGCGCGAAGAGGCGACATCTTCCGCATGGTCTCCGCGGGCGGCGGCGGCTACGGCGATCCGCGCGAGCGGGACCCGGTCGCCGTGCTGGGGGACGTTCGGGAGGGGAAGCTGACCCGCGCGGCGGCCCGCGACCTTTACGGCGTCGACATTACAGGCGACTGAGCCGGCCTAAGCCCCTTTTCGCAGCACGGCGCCGGCCCGTTCGCCGGTGAGGGCCCCGTCGCGAAGGGTGACGGTGCCGTTGACCACGACGTGGCGCATGCCCGTCGCGAGCCGGTTGGGTTCGAAGGTGGTGCCGGTGTCGGCAAACGTCTCCGGTTCGAACGCGACGACATCGGCGCGCATGCCCGGCTTGAGCAGACCCCGATCCGGGAGGCCGACGATCTCAGCCGGCAGGCCGCTGAGCCGATACACCGCCTCCTCGGGCGTGAGCCGACCCGTCTCCCGGACCATGAAGCGCCAGAACCAGGAGGCCCACGTGTAGGCGCCCATGAAGGAGGCGCCCGCAAGCGGTCCGGTCAGGGCGAGCGCCGTGGCGTCGGAGGCCGGCACGCAGAGTTCATGGGAGAACACGTCCTCCTGCTGATCCTCCGAATAGGCGCGGAGGAGCACCATGGGAGCCTTTTCAGCGCCGATGCTGTCGAGGAGAAGGTCACAGGCGGCGTCGAGGGCCGTGGTGCCCCGGCGGCGCGCGATCTCCTCGAAATCGAGGCGCGCCATCTCCGGCCAGACCTCGTTGTCCGCGAGGTAAATCCGACCCCAGTCTTCGAGCCCCGTGATGATGGATTTATGGGCACCGATCCGCGCCCGAACTTCAGGCGTCTCAAGCAGTCGTGCCTGGTCCTTCGGGCTCGCGTTCAGCACCTGCGGGGGGAGCATCGCGTAGAGGAAGGTCAGGCCGAAAAGGCGCGTGTGCATGTCGAACGCGATGTCGTCGCCCGCGGCTCTGGCGGCGTCCACAAGGTCGATGCAGCGCTTCGTCTGGTCGGGCCCGCTTCTGGGGGCGAGGTGGGAAACCTGGAGTCGGATGCCCGCGTGGCGGGCAGTGCGAATCGCCTCGGCCACCGCCTCGTCGGCGCGGTCCTCGCGCTCCCGCGTGTGGGTCGCGTAGAAGCCGCCCCGCCGCGCCGCGACCCGGGCGAGTTCCGTGATCTCCGCCTCACCGGCGCCCTGCTCCGGCGCGTACTCCAGACCCGTGGAGTAGCCCCAGGCGCCCGCTTCCAGCCCCTCCTCCAGCAGCCGCGTCATGGCCGCGACTTCGTCGTCCGTCGCCGGACGGCCCTCCAGTCCCAGCGTGGCCAGGCGCAGCTGCCCGTTCGGGACCAGCGTCATGACGTTGACGGCGGGTGCGGCCTCCTCGAGCCGATCCAGATATGCGGCGGGCGTGGACCAGTCCAGCGGCAGGCTGCCGTCGAAGCCGTAGATGATGCGGCTCGACAACTCCGCATCCCTGATCGGAAAGCAGCCATGACCGCAGTTGCCGATGACCTCCGTCGTCACGCCCTGGTGGATGGCGCTGACCGCCCGCGGGTCCACGAGTAGCGTGTAGTCGGAGTGGCTGTGCACGTCGATGAAGCCGGGCGCGACGGCGAGACCGCGGGCGTCCAGCTCGGTGGCCGCTTCCGCCTCGACGGCACCCACGTGGGTAATCCGGCCCTCGTGAACGATCACATCGGCCCTGACCGGCTCCGCCCCCGTGCCGTCGAACACCAGACCGCCGCGAATGACCAGGTCAGGGCTCATGGAATCGGGTCGCTCGTCGTGACGCTCGGGTTCTAGCCCGGAGGGTAGGCATCGGCGATGCGGGCGCGCTGGCGGACCAGGGCGAGGACCACGTCGATCGTGGGAGTGGGGACGTCGACCATGCGCCCCATCTCCTGGACTGCCGTGACGAGGGCGTCGATCTCCATCGGACGACCCTTGTCGAGGTCCTGCAGCATCGAGGTACGGTGCTCGCCCACGGCCGCGATCCCCTCGATTCGCCGCTCGATGTCGATCGAAAAGCGGGCGCCCAGGGCTTCGGCCACGGCCTGTCCTTCGAGCATCATCGCCTTCGCGACCGCGCGCGTGTCGGGGTCTCCGGCTATGGTCCCCAGCGTCCCCAGCGTGAGCGCGCTGATCGGGTTGAAGGCGAGGTTCCCCCACAGCTTCACCCACATCTCGTTCCGGATCCCCCGGACCGGAGCCCGGAAGCCGGCTTCGATCATCGCCTTCGCGAGCCGCCGCACGCGTTCGGTCTTCTCGCCGCTGGGCTCGCCGAGCGTGAACCGGTTGTATTTCAGGTGCCGGATGACGCCGGGTTCCGACACCTCGGTGGCCGCATACACGACGCAGCCGATCACGCGTTCCGGACCGATCCCGTCCCACTGCACGCCGCCGGGGTCGAGGCTCTCGAGGCGGCGGTCCCGCCACGGTCCCTCGAGTTCGTAGAAGTACCACCACGGGAGACCGTTCGTCGCCATGACGACGGCGGTGTCGGGCCCGAGCAGCGGCTGCATCGGCTCCACGATCCAGGGGACGGAATGCGCCTTGAGCGTGACGATCACGTAGTCCTGAGGCCCCGCCTCCGACGGATCGTCCGTGCAGACCGGGTGCGCGACACGCTCCTCGCCGTCGATCAGCAGCCGCACGCCGTGTTGTCGCATCGCCTTCAGGTGGGGGCCGCGCGCGATGAGGGTGACGTCCCGCCCCGCGAGAGAAAGCTGCGCGCCGAGGTATCCCCCGATCGCGCCGGCCCCGTAGATGCAGATCCGCATCAGCCGGCGGCGGTCAGGTCAGGCCGAGCTTCTCGGCCATGCCGATGCGCTGGAGCTTGCCGGTGGGACCCTTGGGGATGTCGTCCATGATGAGAATCTTCCGCGGCACCTTGAAGTCGGCGAGGCGGTCCGCCGCGAACGCCCGGATCTCCTCCGGCGTCGCGGTCATGCCCAGGCGGAGTACCGCCGCGGCCGCGACCTCCTCGCCCAGCTTGGGGTGCGGCACCGCAAACGCCACCACCTGGCGGATCGCGGGATGGTCGAGGATCGCCTCGTCGATCTCGCGCGGCGATATCTTCTCCCCGCCGCGGTTGATGATCTCCTTCAGACGACCCGTGATCCTCAGGTATCCCTCGGCATCCATCACGCCCTCGTCGCCCGTGCGCAACCACCCATCCGTGAACGCCTCGGCGTTCGCCGCGGGGTTGTTCTCGTATCCCCGCGTGACGTTCGCGCCGCGAATCACGATCTCGCCCACTTCGCCCGCCGGCAGGAGCTGCCGGCCCGCCTCGGCCATCACCGACACCTCGGGGCCGGCCGCGACACCCACCGTCCCCGGCTTCCGCACCGCGGGGGGGAGCGGGTTGCTCGTCATCTGGTGTGCGGCCTCGGTCATGGCGTACGACTCGATGACCGGCACGCCGAACGTCGCCTCGAGTTCCGCCATCACCTGCGGCAGGAGGGGAGCCGAGGCCGAGCGGATGAAGCGCAGGCCGGCCCGTTCGATCACGTCCCGATTCCTTGGCGCGCGCACGAGGATCGCCTGGTGCATGGTGGGAACGGCCGAGTAGTAGGTCGGCCGCGCCTCATCAAGCCACGCATAGAAACGAAGCGCGTTGAAACCGGGCGTGGCGAACATCGAGGCGCCAGCGCGGAGCGGGGCGAGGACCGCGGCGATGAGCCCGTGGATGTGGAACAGCGGCATCACGTTCAGACAGCGGTCGGCGGCCGTGAGGCGCAGCGTGTGCGCGACGTTGTGCGCCGAGGCGCACACGTTCCGGTGCGAGAGCGGCACGATCTTGGGCCGGGAGGTCGTCCCGGAGGTGTGCAGGATGAGGGCGACGTCGTCCTCTTCCGCGAGGCCGCCCCGGAGGGCGTTCGCTGCCGGGGTCCCGTTCTCGGGGCCCTCGCTGCCCGACCCGTTCCCGCCGGTGCGCGACCGCGCCAGGTGGAACGTTCCGGCCGGCGCCTCCGGGTCGACGCACAACTCGAGTATCGCGATCCCCCGTTCCACGGCCGCGGCCCGCGCCGGCGAGTCGATCCCGAATTCCAGGATGACCGCCTTCGCGTCGAGATCCGAGAGATAGAACTCGTATTCCGGCTGCCGGTAGACGGGGTTCAGCGGCGCAGCCGTGGCCGCGCACGCCACGGAGACAAAGGCGGAGGCCATCTCGGGCCCGTTGGGGAGGACGATCGCCACCCGATCGTTCCGCCCGATGCCGAACCGGTTAAGGGCGGTCACGGTCTCTTCGACCTGGCGGCGCAGGCCCGTGAAGTCGAGCGGATCGCGGCCGGGGGCGTCGATGGCGGGACTCTCCCCCGAACCGCCCGCGAGCAGTTCCCAGACGGTGACGGTATCCGGCATGGTCAGGTCAGGCCGGCCTGACGTCGCCGGGCTTGGTTGAAGGTTCTCGGCACGGACAGCCGACCGCGTAAGCTCAGCAGGAGACGCAGCGGTGGTTGTTCTTCGCCCCCAGACTCTCGAGCAGAGCGATCGTCTCCGGGAACGGCTGCACGCGCTGCACCGGCCCGTTGGCCAGGTCGACGGTCGTCTGGCCGTTGCGGGCCACGAGCGTCACGTCGGCGCCCTGCTCGACGAGATAGAGGATCATCTCGTTGTCGCCGCGCGAGGCGGCGTGGTGGGCGGGCGTGTAGCCGTTGTGGTCGCGCGCGTTCACGTCGGCGCCGAGCTCCTCGACGAGGAACTTCATGGCGGGGAGCCAGCCGTCCGGTATATGGCGGTGGGAATTGCCGGCGAAACCCTGCCCGTAGCCGACGCCGGCCGCCGCATGGATGGGGTGGACGGCCGGACCGCCGACGGGGATCGGGTCGAGACCGGAGTGATCGATGTTGTCTCCGCCGCGGCGGTAACGCCGCTCCGGAACCTTCGCCGTCGGAGTCGCGGCATCGGCACCGTATTCGAGGAGCAGCTTCATGGCTTCGATGTCGAGCGCGTGCGCGGCCCGCCAGAAGGGCGTGGCGCCGGTGCGGTCGACGCCGAGCAGGTCGCGGTTGTACGTCGTGAACCAGAGCGACTTCTTCAGCCGCGGGTTCGGATCGACGCCCGCTTCGAGCAGCGTGCGCATCACGTCGAGGTACGACCACTCCTGCTGGTGCACGTCGGTGGGCTGCGGGTGCCGGGCCTTCGGCGCCCAGTGCATGTTGAGCGCCGCGTAGAGCGGCGTGGCGCCGGCGTCGCTCGCGAGGTTGGGATCGGCGCCGCGCGCGAAGAGTTCCATCGCGAGATCGAAGTGTCCGTTGATCATCGCGATGAGCAGCGGGGTCGTGTCGTCCGCGGCGCTCCGCTGATCGATGTCCGCACCCTTGTCGAGCAGGACCAGCGCCGCGTCGCGATGGCCCTCGCGGGCCGCGAGCAACAGCGCCGTCAACCCACCGTGCGTGCCGACGAGGTCGGCGTAGTTGCCCAGGCAGCCGGAGCAGGTGGGCTCCTCGGGGTCCTCGAGCCGCACGGTCTGGAGGCCGGGGCCGGGGCCGGCGGTGGGCTTGGGGGCGGCTTCGCGCCGTGACGGGGCCGGCGGCGTACGGCCGGCCCGGAGCGCGGCCACGCGGGCATTGCGTTCGCGGCGGTCGAGCTGGTCCCACGCGTCCCGGGCGACGATGTCGAGCACGTACGCGGTGAGCGAGGCGTCGGCCCCCGCGTCGATGAGGGCACTCACCGAGCCGGCGCGGCCCGCCGCCGCGGCGAACATGAGCGGCGTCTGGCCCCATTCAGGCTCCCGGGCGTCCGCATCGGCGCCGTGGCGCAACAGCGCCTCAACCGCCTCCGGCGACCCGGCCGAGGCCGCGAAGTGCAGCGCGGTCGCGCCGGTCGAGGTCGCCGCGTCCGCGTCCGCTCCCGCCTTCAGCAGCGCCCCTACAAGCAGACCGTGTGCCGCCCGGCTCGCTACGTGGAGCGGCGTGTGCCCGCCCAGCCGCGTGCCCGCCTCGAGGTCCGCGCCCGCGTCGATCAGCACCTCGGCCACGTCGAGCCGCCCCTTCATCGCGGCCCAGTGGAGTGCCGTCATGCCGTCGCCCAGGGCGCCGTTCACGTCCTCGCCCGCGACGAGCAGCGACCGCACGGCGTCCAGGTCGCCGCGCATGGCCGCATCGGCCACCGGAGCATCCGGCCCGGTCGGCGACCCGGCCGGCGCCGCCGCCCCCAGCGCGAGCAGCGCCGCGGCCGCGAAGACGATCGATCGCGCGCGCCGCATCAGTCCGCCGCCTCCGCGAAGGAGAACGACCCGGTGCTGTTCCCGAAGCTCGTCATGTCGTCCATCCCGAGCCGATGCATGAGGCTCAACATCACGTTCGCCATCGGCGTCCCCGGCGCGGCCCGCAGGTGCAGGTTGCCCTCCATCCTTCCGTGCGCGCCGCCCACCACGAAGAGCGGGCACCGCTTGTGGTTGTGCACGTTCGGATCCCCCATCGGCGACCCGTAGACGATCATCGTCTTGTCGAGCAGGTGCGTGTCCCCCTCCATCGACTCCTTCAGGCGGTCGAGGAAGTACGGGACGAGCCCGACGTGGTAGCGGTTGATCTGCGCGAAGTCCGTGATGTTGTTCTCGTTGTCACCGTGGTGCGATGCCGGATGGAAGCCGTTGTCGATCCCGCTCTCCGGATAGACCCGCCCCGACGCGTCCCGTCCCATCTTGAACGAGAACACGCGCGTCATGTCCGCCTGGAACGCGAGCGCCTGCAGGTCGAACATCAGCTTCACGTGCTCGTCGAACGAATCGGGCACGCCCGCCGGCGCCTCCGGAAGGTCCCGGTTCTCGCCGGACTCGTTGCGCGCCACGACCCGCTGGATACGGCGCTCGATCTCCCGCACGTTCTCCAGGTAGCGGTCCATGCGCTGCCGGTCGGAAGGATCGAGCCGGCCCTTCAGGCTCGCGACCTCGCCGGTGAGGAAGTCGAGGATGCTGGCGCTCGAGCGCTGCCGCGCCGCACGCGCCTCCGGCGTCCCGCCCGCCCCGAAGAGCTGGTCGAAGGCGACCCGCGGATCCCGGATCATCGGAAGCGGCTGCGTCGGCGACGACCAGCTGATCGTGTCCGTGTAAACGCACGCGTACCCGTACGCGCAGCCCCCCGCCTGGTCGACGTTCTCGATGCAGAGCTGCATGGACGGGATCGGCGTGTCCTGCCCGAACCGGTTCGCGTACAACTGGTCCATCGAGGTTCCCACGAAGACGTCCGAACTCTCCGTCTGTTTCGGATGCGCCTGGGTGAGGAACGTCGCGCTCGACCGGAAGTGGTCGCCCCCGATTTCCTTCGGCTGTCTGGCTTCGGCCGGCTCGACGTCCGTATCGCTGATGATCGTGAGAAGATCCCGGTACGGCTCGAGCGAACTCAACGCGGTCGGCGACAGGTCGAACGCCCGGCCCGTCGCCGCGGGAGACCAGTAGTTCTGCGCCGCCCCGAACCCGCTGCTGCCCGCCGAGCCATGCACCATCTCGATGCAGACGAGCCGCGTCGGATCCGCGACCTCACGCGCCCACAGCCGGCCCGCCGGCACCATCGCGTCGAGGAGCGGCAGAGCGACGGTCGCCCCCGCGCCTCGCAGGAACGTGCGGCGAGAGAGGTGTTTCCCTGTGATGAACTCCATCAGTCCTCCTGGGATCCCTGGCTTTCCGCCCCCATGTCGTCGACCACGGCCTCGGTCCCCTTCAGCCGGAAGGCCGGGCTGTTGACCACGCCGAGGATGAACGCGGACATGCGGTGGTCCTGTTCGGCGGCCTGCCGCGCGATGGACCGCACGGTCGGCATGTCGTAGTAATCGACCCGCCGGCCCAGCGCGTAGGCGAGCAGGTTCTCCGTGAACGCGCGCACGAGCGGCACCGGCCGGGCCAGAAGCGCCGCGCGCAGGTCCGCCGCGCTCGTCACCGGCGTGCCGTCGTAGAGTTCGCCCTGCGCCTCGATCGGCCTTCCGCTGTCCTTGATGCGCCGCGCCCCCGTCCCGTCGAAGTACTCCAGCGCGAGACCGATCGGGTCGATCACGCGGTGGCACGAACGGCAAGCCGGGCTCGCGCGGTGCATCTCCAGCCGCTCCCGCACCGTGAGCAGGCGGCCCTCCTCCGCCTCCGGCGTCGCCTCCAGATCGGAGACATCCGGCGGGGGCGGAGGCGGGGGCGTCCCCAGCAGCACCTCCATCACCCACTTCCCTCGCAGCACCGGAGACGTCCGGCTCGCGTGCGAGGTGAGAGTGAGGACGCTGCCGTGCCCCAGCACGCCGCGGCGCTCCCGTTCAAGGATCTCGATCCTGCGGAAATCCGTTCCCGTCACGCCGGGGATGCCGTAGTGCCGCGCCAGGCGCTCGTTCACGAACGTGTAATCGGCCGTCAGCAGTTCGAGCAGGCTCCGGTCCTCCTGCACCAGCGTGTGGAAGAGGAGTTCCGTCTCGCGGTGCATCGCCTCCTTGAGCTGCTGGTCGAAGTCCGGATAGAGGCGGACGTCGGGGTTCATGCCCTCGAGGTCCTGCAGCCGGAACCACTGTCCCGCGAAACGCGTGGCCAGCGCCTCGGCGCGCGGATCCGCCAGCATGCGGCGCACCTGCACGTCGAGCACCGCCGGGTTGGAGAGCCGACCCTCCGCGGCAACTGCCAGCAGTTCGTCGTCGGGGCCCGTGGCCCAGAGGAAGAAGGAGAGCCGCGAGGCGAGATCGTAGTCGTCCAGCGCGTACACCCCGTCCGCCTCGCGCGCGGGACGTTCCTCGAACCGGAAGACGAAGTGCGGGCTGGCGAGAATCCCCTCCAGCGCGAGCCGGATCCCTTCCTCGAACCCGCCCGCTCCCGCCCCGGCGCGGTACAGGTTCATGAGCGCGGCGACGTTGTCGTCCGTCAGCGGCCGGCGGTAGGCCCTCGTCCCCAGCCGCGAGAGGATCGCTTCCGCACACCGGACCTCCTCCTCGGGCGTGGAGGGACGGCACGAGAACACGCGCTCGCGGCTCGGCGTGGACGACATCCCCGCCGGGGCGAAGGGCCCCGTCACCGCGAGGTCACGCAGGTGCGGCAGCGTCGTGAACCCGTACGCGTCCGTGATGCTCGTGCTCGCAATCGACCAGTCGTGCGGCGACATCAGATCCTGCGACGGCCCCTCGAAGGTGCGGATGAAGGCGGCCGCCACCCGGTGCGGACCCGCCTCGATGAACACGGGATCCGTCCGGAGGTTCACACCGTCGGGATCGGAGACGTGCATCCAGCGGTCGATGTCGAGGAGCGCGACCCGCTCGCCGTCGACCGAGATCTCGATCCGTTCGGGCTCGTCCGTCGTGTGCAGCGCGCCCTTCCCGTTCCCGAACAGGGCGCCGGTCGTCTCGTGATGGAAGGAGACGCGGAAGGCGTACTCCCCGTCGGCCGGGAAGTTGTGGTCCACCGCGACGCCGCCCCGGCTCCCGTACGGCGTGCCCTCGACGTGCTCCGCCTGTGAGGTCCAGCGCGACACCCGGAAGGTGGCCTCGCTCGGCGTGACCTCCGGGTCGCCGATCGCGAGCCGGCTGATCTCGCTCGCCGCGCGCAGATACCCGTCCATCAGCGTCGGGGAGAGCAACTGCACGTCGGCGATGTTGTCGAAGTTCGCGCTCTTCGTATCGAGCGGCAGATAGTCGCCGGCGTCGATGTCCAGGTCGAGGAGATCGTAGATGGAGCGCGAGTACTCGGCCCGGTTCAGGCGCTGGAAGGTCCGCCGTCCGGGGTTCGGGTTCGCCTCCCATGCCGCGTCGAGGCGGGACTCAAGGACGGCCGCGAGCGTGCGCAGGCTGTCAGGGGTCGGCCGGCGGACGCCGACCGGCGGCATCATCCCGGCCCGCAGCTTCCGCACCATCCGCTCCGCGATCACGGCATTGTCGGAGGCCGACGTCACCTCGAAGGTTTCGAGCGACATGCCCCCGCTCACCCGCCTGGGGTTGTGGCAGCGCATGCACGTTCCGGCCACGACCGCCTGGGCCGTTTCGACGGAGAGCGTGTCGACGGAGGGAGCCGATGTCGGCGCGGTCAGCGGTGCGATCGGCTGCGGCCAACTGGCCGGGGGATGTTCGGCACCCCGCGCCCCGTCGGCCTCCTGACCGATGGCTGAACTCGGGAGAACACCCGCTGCAACCAGCAGCAAGAGCGATGTTCGCATGGCCGAAGCCTCTTCCGTGCAACCGCGTCGCGCCTCACGGGGCGCAAGGATACATCAACTGGAAAATGTACCATCGACGCAGATCGCCCGGCCAGCCGGATGCAGCGGGACGGATCAGCCGCAACCGGCCGGAAGAGGGAGGATCTCGAGGGCGGCGGGGCGCTCGAGCGCGTGCACCTGCACGAATTGTCGGCCGAGTTCATCTGTCCGGACGGCTGTGAGCGCCTCCGCCGATATGTCCAGCACGCGAAGGCCTTCGGGCAACCGGACGGTCCCTATCCCCCGACCGGTCTCCGTGAAGACCCGCCACTCCGGACTGCCGGGGCCACCGGGAAGCTGCCAGGACTGGATTCAGATGTACCCCAGTTCGTCGACGATGAGGTCGTTGGCGAACGGGACCCGCTCCGCCATCCCGACCGCTTCCCCCATCACCTCGATCATCCGGGCCGCCTCCGGGACGATCTCGCCGCCCATTGCGCGTCCGGCGGCCGCGACGGACGCCGCAACCCACTGTCCTCTATGTGCCTCCGTCACACGGTCGGCCGGGATGTCGAGGCGCAGTTCACCCCACGGGGTCCCAGTTTGGTCGAAGATCCGTATGACGGGCTCGTCACCCGCGGCGAGCAGAAGGCAGTTGCCGCGGAGGGCGCCCAGGGCTCTCGGCGAGAACAGCGCACCGCGCATCCCGGACATTCCCTCAACGACGAACTGCGAACTGAGGCTCCCCGGAACGCGAGCCAGCGCCTCACGGACCACGCCGCCCTGGTCGAGCCGATGGAAGCCGACCGTGTCCCGGCCCACGCCGCCGGGATCCGCGGCGACCATGCGATCCCCCTCGCGGGCGTACCACCTGCCGTCCGTGAATCGTCCAACTTCGCCAATTCGCCGGGCCGCGCCTGTACGGCTCAGCCTGGTGTCCTCCGACAGCGATCCGTCGAACGTCCATTCCGACAGCCGTTGGTGTTCGCCATCGAAGGCGACAACCCGCCCCTCCCCACCCGCCACAATACCTGCCAACCTCCGGAATTCCCCGGGACCATTGCCCGCCCGCCCCATCGTGACCATGACGCTCCCATCGGCGGCAAGCACGGTGATCGTCGCCAAGGTCCGATCCGCTACGGCGATGCTTTCATTCGGCCCCCAGACCACGCCGACGACGGCGGAGAACTCGCTATCCGGCTCTCCCTCCAGCCACCCGTAAACGCGCTCGGGCTGCGAATCCACAATCCAGTAGGAGGCGACACCCGCAGCGTCCTGGGCGACGGCTTCGCCTTGAATCGTGGCCGATGCCGCAGCCAGCAGAAGCTGGGCCACGCGCGGGAAGGTCCTTCCGGCTCGCATACGCTAGGCGATGCCCTGCTTCGGCCGAGCGGATGCCCAATCGCGTTTGCGGAACCGGAGAGCGACGGCGGCGCAGACGAAGGAGGCGGACCACGCCCAGTAGCCAGGACCCAGATACCCGGGTCCGCCCCCGCCATCGGCCATGATCGTCGGAGGCCATCCGAGACTGAGAGCGCCGAAACCGAGCGCCCCGACGCCCATGGATCCAAGCAGCGGCCACGGCATCTTCCACCGGCGGGAGCGCCACAGCACCGGCAGGGTCATCAGCATGGGAGAATTGAGGATCAGCACGAGCAGCGGCGGTCCGAGTTCGCCTTCCCGAAAGACGCGGACGAAGAACTCGTATCCGTAGGCTGTAAAATCCACGACGCCGCCCGACGGGCTGACCACTCCGGAGGTCACCAGAGTCGGAAGGAGAAACGAGGCCGCGTACAGGGCCCACGCCGCCCACAGAACGCGCCGCCACCGGGGCTGTCCCGCCCTCGCGAACTCGCTCGATATCATCTTCGGTTGGCCCAGTCCTTCGCGAGCGATGGCCAGCGCCTCGGCCGGGGCCAAGACCGGATTCAGCTCGAGTTCGAGGCTGACGCGGGCGCGGAGGTGATCTTCGAGTTCATCCAGTTCCCGAGCCGAGAGCGAGGAACTCCGTTCGACCGTCGTACGCCAGTTCCGGATTCCCCCTTCCAGTTCAAGGACTCGTCGCGCTTGAGGGTCGTTGGTATTCACAGTTGGGCGATACTCTTGTCCGACTGGACGGATGCCCAATCTCGCTTGCGACGCCAGAGGGCCGTGGCGACTACGAGGAACGATGCAGACCATAGCCAGAAGCCGACGTCCGGATAAAATCCCATGCCTCCGTCAATGACCCGGAGAACACCGATACCGAACGGCAATGCGCCCGTCGCGCCCACGAGCCACGCCCACCACAGCTTCCGCGACGGACGCGGGCGGCGCAGCGCGGGAAGGGTCAGCAGCATGATCAGATTGGTGAGCCAAAACATGACGTGCCCACCCGCAGGAAGTTGCATCAACAGCTCGTACCCGTAGATCGTCGAATCGGCATCGGGTCGGGACGGGATACCACCCGGAATCCCCCAGGCGGGGAGGAGAAACGATGCCGCGTAGAGAGCCCAGCCCGTCAGAAAGAGGCGACGCCAACGGGGCCGTCCCGCCTTGGCAAATTCTCGGGAAATCGCCTTGGGCTCGCCGAGTTCGGACACAGCGGTCGTGAACGCCTTCGCGGGTGGCAGCGCGGGGTTCAGGTCCAGTTCGAGACTGACGCGGGCGCGGAGATGATCTTCGAGTTCATCCAGTTCACGGGCCGACAGCGACGATCCCCGCTCAAGCTTCATCCGCCAGTTCCGGACTTCCGTGTCCAGTTCAAACACGACTACGCCGACCTAAGCGAGCGTCTTCTTCAGGCGGGCGGAGGCCCAGCCGCGGTGGCGGCGCCACAGGGCGACGGAGGCGAGTATGAAGGAGGCGGCCCACGCCCAATAGCCGAAACGCAACGCGGCCAGCGCACCCGGACCGTCCGAGATGATCGCGGCCGCGCCGAGTCCGAGAGCCGACAAACCGATGACTCCCAGGATCCCCGCGAGCCACGTGCCCTTTAGTCGAGGCTTGCGCCAAATGAGAGGCAGCATCAGGAGCATCGGCAGGTTCAAGGGCAGCGCCTCGATGTCGGCAAGGAACTCGTACCCGCGCGGTACCCAGGCTTCGAAACCCCACGACGCCGGAAGCAGTTCCAGGTGGAGCACCGGCAGCAGTAGCGAAGCCGAGTAAAGGGCAAGAGCACCGGCAAGCAGAGGCTTCCATCGGGGTCGCCCGGCCCGGGCGAACTCCCTGGAGAGCGCCTTCGGTTCCCCCAGGTCTCGCCGGGCGGTGGCGAAGGCTTCCGTCGGGGCCAGGGTGGCGTCCAACTCCAGTTCCAGGTCGACCCGGGCGCGCAGGTGATCTTCGAGTTCATCCAGTTCGCGAGGCGAGAGGGACGACCTGCGATCCAGTGCGGTCCGCCACCGTCGGACTTCATTCTCGAACTCAAACATGGCTGCCTCCCCAGGACATCTGGAGCGCTCCGTACACGGCCCGCCAGCTCTCTCGATCGGTTGAGAGCTGTCGCTTCCCGCGGCCCGTCAACCGGTAGTACTTGCGACGCCGTCCCGCGTCGGTGAGTTGCCAGCGGCCCTTGATGAGTCCGTCGCGCTCCAGCCGGTGAAGCACGGGGTAGAGCATCCCGTCGGACCACTCGAGTTCACCGCCGGAGAGCAGCTGGACCTGCTTGAGAATCTCGTACCCGTACGTCTCTCCACCCGCGAGGATGGAGAGCACCATCGGGCGCGATGACGCGGCCACCAGCTCCTTGTAGACCGGCTTCTTCATCCGGACACTCCTCATATCTGGAACCAGGAACCAGATACCATGAGACATTATGTACCTTGCACTGAAAGGTATAGGGTCAGCGGTTTCGTGCAAGGGGGAGCTTCACGCATGAATTTCAATCGGGCGTCCCGCGGGAACGTCGGGCGGGTGCCGTCAGCGCGTCGGGAGCGGGATGGACGCCACGGACGAGCGATCGAATTCATCCCGCGACACGCCCCAGATCCGGGAAGACGTGAAGCGAAGGGCGTCGAAGCGGTCCGGGAGTCGCACGTCGCGCGCGGCGCCATCGGGCTCGATGCGCAGCCACACGGGGCCGCCGCTCAAACCGCCCGCATCGAGATCGAGGGGGCGCAGCCACATCGTCCCGTCCTCACTGCAGCGAAGATCCACATAACGCGGGAGGTAGCTCGCGAGTTCGCGCGGCGTCCCCTGCACCATATCGGCCATCCGATTCACGAGCCGAAGGCTGTCCTCCGGGGTAAGCCGGGTTGCGACGTCTCCCGTCAGCTCGGCCTGCCTGAGCGCGAACACGGCTCCGGCGAACTGTCGAGGCGTGACCTCGGTGAAGGGCACGGGCGGAAGGTCGATGGGGTCCACCTCGGCGCCGGATCCGTCGAACCCGCGCAGTTGATTCCGGACCCGATCGTACACGCGCACGAGACTCTCGCCGCACGGAGCCCACAGCCGGTACCACAGGGGAAAGCCGCCGTCGCTCTGGATGAAGTCTCCGGACGGATCGTCCAGGACATCGCCGAGCGCCACGAGGGTTCGCGCCCCGCCCGTCTCCGGATCCACGGCGACCAGGTCCGCCCCCAGGAGCCCGTAACGGAACTGAAGCACGCCCCCGTCCATCGTCGCGGTCGAGTGGGGCACGATGACCTCGTCGCCGAGGCGTGCCGTCCGCACCGAGGGGTCCAGCATGCTCATGCCGCTCCGCACGCTGCCTCGGGGCACCGACGTGGACACGAGCGAGAACTGCTCCGCGTCGCTGGGCCGCGAGATCCGGATCAGCGCATGGTGCAGGAGGTCGAGAACCCACGCCTCGCCCCCCCATCCTCCCGCGACGAAGGCCGAGGGCATCGGAAATTCGTCAGGGCCCCCTCCGGCCGATCCGTGAGCGCCGAGGGGCTCGCCACCCGCCCCGAATCCCATGAAGTACGGCTCCTGCGAATTCAGCACCCAGACGGAGCCGTCGCCCAGAACTTCGAGGTCCCGAACCACCGCGAGCGAGTCCGAGGTCCCCAGCACCTCGATGGCCGACGCCGAGAGCTCAATCGCGGGGGACGATGGATCGCCGTCTGCGTCGGCGCCATCGGCGCATGCGACGAGTGCTGTTCCGTACAGCAATGCCGCAGCGCGCCCGCACGCTCGGACAATCGGCCTCAACCGGGCCAACTCAAACATTCCGTGCTCTCCTTGTCTCCGAGCGGATGGGGGCCCACGCGCGGCTGCGAAGCAGGAGGGCCGCCGCCACGAGCACATGCGCCGCGGACCATGCCCAATACCCGAGGCCGAGATAGGGAAAAACCGTGATCTCACCAGCGCTGGTGACGGCTGGTCCGTCCAGGAGGCTGGCCACGCCGAATCCGAGGGCCGAGACGCCAAACGCGCCGATGGTCCAGGTGAGCCATCGCACTCTCGATCGCCATGAATACAGGAGGGCCGGCAGGGGCATGGCCATGGCCAGAGTGGGGATCAGAGGGAGAATCCAGCCGTCCACGAGCGCCTGGGGCAACCACTCGTGAGCGGGGGCCGACCACGGCACTTCATTGTACGCCGTTTGAAGGGCCGCGGGCCCGGAAATCGGCAAAAAAAGCGACACTCCATACGTCGCGCATCCCGCCAGCAGCAGATATCGCCACCAAGGCCGGCCGGCCTTGGTGAACTCCTTTGCGAGCGCCGCCGGTGCCCCCAGACCCTCGCGGGCGATCACCAACGCCGGGTAGGGAGTGAGCGTCGCGTTGAGTTCCAACTCCAGGTCGACGCGCGCACGCAGGTGATCCTCGAGTTCGTCCAGTTCGCGGGGCGAAAGAGACGACCTGCGTTCGAGACGCCTGCGCCAACTCGCGATCCCGGTCTCCAGCTCAAACACGGCTCTTCATTCGAACCCCGGTTTTCGGCGACTCATACCACGAAGTACAAGGTACATTGAGATACAAGGTATACGTAATCGGAGAATCCGGCAAGGGCTTCGTACCGGTCAGGGGGCGATCGAACTGCCGTCCTGGTTCAGAGACCGGGGTCGATCAGAACCTTGCCGAGGGGGCCGGATTCCACGGCCTCGTGGGCGGCGACGATGTTCTCGAGCGCGAAGCGCTCCGCGACCGTGTGGCGCAGTTCACCCTCGGTCAGCCACCTCGTGAGGTCTTCCACCGCCTTCCGCTTCGCGTCCTCGGGCATGAGGAAGACGAGTTCGAAGCGCACCGTGAGGTTCTTGTAGAGGAGTGTGTAGAACGGGACGGACGGCTCGGGTTCGCCCTCCGAGGCGTAGGCGGAGATCACCCCGTTGGCCTTCAACATCGCGATCGAGGCCTCGAGATTCCCGCCCATCTCGACCTCGACGATCCGGTCCACGCCCTCTCCGTCGGTCAGTTCCGCGACGCGGGCCGCGACATCCTCCTCACGATAGTTGATGACGGTGTCCGCCCCCGCCGCCCGCGCGATCCTCGTCTTCTCGTCCGCACTCACGGTGGAGAGGACGCGTGCGCCTCCCAGCCGGGCGCACTGGATCGCATAGGCGCCGACCGCACCCGCGCCGCCGGTCACGAGCACGGTCTGCCCCTCGACGGGACCGTCGCCGTACACGCAGCGATGCGCGGTCAGGGCGGGGATGCCGAGACACGCGCCGTCGGTGAACGTCGCGTTCGGGGGGAGCGGGACGGCCCGGGACTCGGGAACGGTGGCGAACTCCGCCGCGGTACCGAGGTTCCGCCCCCACTGCGCCTCGTAGATCCACACGCGGTTGCCGAGCCTGCCGGAATCGACGCCTTCCCCCACCTGGTCGATGACTCCGGCGCCGTCGAAGTGCGGCACGATGAGCGTGGAGGCGAGCGCGCCGCGGCCGCCGGCACGCCGCTTCACGTCGACCGGGTTGATTCCGGAGGCGCGTACGCGGACCCGAACCTCGCCGGGGCCGGGCGCCGGCGTCTCCTGTTCACCTACCTCCAGCACGTCGCCCGCGGATCCCGGTTTCGTGTACCATGCTGCTCGCATGTCGTCGTTCTCCCGCTATTCGCCGCTGGGGTCGCTGTTCGCGTCCACGCTGGAACCGAGGCCCTCGGTGTGTCCGTCCACCGGGAGCGCCTGCCCTGATATCTTCGCTCCCGCGTCCGACGTAAGGAAGAGGACGAGCGCGGCCACGTCCTCGGCGTCGACGAAGCGCCGGAGCGAAATCTGCCGCAGCCAGTCCTGCCGGACCGCCTCTTCGGACACCCCCCGGGTCGCAGCCTGGGCGGCGATCACGCGGTCGATGCGGCCGCCGCGGACGCTGCCCGGGCAGATCGCGTTCACGCGGATCCCGGCCGGACCCAGCTCCATGGCCAGGGTGCGGGTGAAGCCGATCACGCCCCACTTCGCCGTGGCGTAGGGACTCCGCAGCGGATAGCCGTGGAGTCCGGCGGTCGAGGAGAGGTTCACGATCGATCCGCCCCCCGCCCGCCGCAGGGCCGGGACGGCGGCCCGGACGCAGAGGAACATGCCGTCGAGGTTGACGGCCAGCGTCTGCCGCCAGCCATCGAGATCGAGCGTCTCGACGGGTCCGGTGGGACCCGCCGTCCCGGCGTTGTTCACGAGCACGTCGAGGCCCCCGAGCCGCGCGACCGCCTCCGCGAACAGCCGCTCCACGTCCGCCTCCACGCCGACGTCCGCCACCGTCCCCGCGAGATCGCCCTCCGCCGAACGCAGGAAGTCTTCGAGCGCGCGGGCCTCCCGGTCGCAGACGTGCACCCGCGCCCCCTGGCCGAGATAGGCCGATGCAATCGCCCGGCCGATCCCCGCCCCGGCGCCGGTGACGACGACTCGCCGGCCCTGATGCACGGGCACTTGGCTCAACCTCCGTCGCCGGCCGGTTCGTAGCCATGTTCCTCCGTGGGGTAGCTTCCCGCCCGCACCTCCTGGGCGTAATCGGCGACGGCCTCCCGCGTGGCTCTTCCGAGTTCGGCGTACCGTTTCAGGAAGCGCGGGCTGAACCCTTCGTTCAGGCCGAGCATGTCATGCAGCACGAGCACCTGCCCGTCGCAGTCCGGTCCAGCGCCGATCCCGATCGTCGGTACGGAGACGACTTCCGTCACCCGCCGCGCCAACGAGGTCGGTATCAGTTCGAGAACGATGGCGAAGGCGCCCACCTCCTCCAGGGCGACGGCGTCGTCCTCCAGAAACATCGCCGCGTCCTCATCCATCCCCTGAATCCGGGGTCCCCCCAACGCGTGCACGGCCTGCGGCGTGAACCCGAGGTGGCCCACCACGGGGATCCCCGCCCCGACGATCGCCTCCACCGTATCGAGGACCTCGGACCCGCCCTCGAGCTTCACGGCACCCGCCCCGGTGTGCTTGAGGATGTTCCCGGCGTTACGCACCGCCTCCTCGATCGAGACCTGGTAGCTGAGGAACGGCATGTCGACGACGACGAGGGCGCGGGATGCGCCCCGTGCTACGATGCGGCCGTGGTAGGTCATTTGCTCCATCGTGGCGGAGAGCGTCGTCTCCTCTCCGCACAGGACGCTCGCCAGGGAGTCGCCGACGAGAATCAGGTCCGCCCCCGCCGCGTCCACGAGCGATGCGAAGAGCGCATCGTAGGCGGTGATGGCGACGATCTTCTCTCCGCGCGATTTCATCGCCACGACGTCAAACGTCGTCAGCTTCCGCTTCGCGGAGCCTTCGCCCCGCACGTTCATGGTTCGCGTCATGGTGTCATCCTCGCGTCATCCTCCGGTCAGCTCGTTGCGCCGGGGTCGGGCGGAAACCGCGTCCGGCCCGTCTCTGCGTCCGTGACCCGGATCGCACTCACGGGACAGTTCGCCGCCGCCTCGAGGACGCGCGCCGCCGGGTCGCCCCCCGCATCGACGACCGTCGACTGGCGGTGCTCGTTGTGCGCGAACACGCGCGGCGCGGTGGCCACGCACATCGCGTTGCCGACGCAGATCCCGTGGTCGACCTCGATCCTCACCATGCAGCTCTCACCCTGGGACGCTCCATGCGACGGGCATGGATTCGATGGAACGGAACTGGATGCTCGGCTGGTAGCGCAGTTCATCCGTCTCGAGTGCGAACCGCTGGAAGCGGCGCGCCAGCCCCCGGAAGACCTCCTGTCCCTCGATGCGCGCGAGCGCGACCCCGAGGCAGTAATGGATTCCCGACCCGAAGGAGAGGTGCGGGTTCGGCTGGCGCCCGATATCGAACCGGTCCGGGTCCTCGAACACGGACGGATCCCGGTTCGCCGCCGCGATGATCCAGCGGATCCGCTCGCCGGGCGAGAGCGTCTTTCCACACAGTTCGGCCTCCTGCGCGACGATGCGCTGGGTCGACTTCACCGGCGGGTCGAAGCGGAGACACTCCTCGGCAGCCGTCCGCGCGAATCGGTCGGGGTCCGCCCGGAGCCTGTCCCACTGCGCCGGATGCTCGATGAAGGCGCGGAGACCGTTACAGATCAGGTTCATCGTCGTCTCGTGTCCCGCGAACAGCATCAGTCCGGTGTTCACGAGCACCTGGTGCCGCGTGAAGACGCCGCCGGTCTCCCCCTGCGCCAGCGCCGAGATCAGGTCATCTCCCGGATTCCCGATCCGCTCCTCGACGAAGGGGCGGGCGTACTCCACGATGCCGCGAATCCCCTCCGTCAGGGGCCGCAGCCGGTCGGGTTCCCCGCGATTCAGGTGCAGGATGCTGTCCGCGAGCCCCCGAAGCGTGTCCATGTCCTCGCGGGGGACGCCCATCAGCCGCGCGATGATCCGCACGGGGAGCGGCGCCGCCAGGTCGGTGACGACGTTCATCCGTCCCCTGGGCCACAACTCGTCGAGGAGTTCGTCCACCGCCCGGCGCACGAAGGGACGCCAGCCTTCCATCGCCGTGGGGGTGAAGAAGGAATGGACCGTCTTCCGCTGTTCGAGGTGTTCGGGACGGTCCTGCTCTACGAGTTGGTCGGCGCGGAACGCTTTGACCTCGTCGAACAGGGGCGCGTCCTCGGGCAGCACCGGCGGGTACGGCGGCCCCTCCACGCCCCGGATCACGGCGGAGGAGAAGAGTTCGTGGTGTCGGAGGATCCAGACGACGGGATCGTACCCCGTCACGACCCACAGCCCGAACTTCTCATTCCAGTGGACGGGATCCCGCTCGCGCAGCCGGGCGAACGAGGCGTACGGGCGCGCGATCACCTCCTCCGCGAAGAGGTCGTCGAGATCCGCCGGCGGGCCGGCGGCCCTGGCGGCCCGTGACGGCCTGCTAGGGGGAGAACCGGTAGACGACGGGCAACCGGTCGACATCCGTGACGCTCGAATCCGTGTGGTGGTAGATGAGCTGACGTCCGGTTCCGCAGTCGCCGAAGGCGTCGCAGGAGATCGTGCCGATCAGGCCCTCGATCCCATGGGCTCCGATCCGCGCGCGCAGCGCGGCGCGGTCGACGTAGAGCCGTCCGCCCTCCTCCACCGCGACGGCGCCGATGGCGTCGAGCAGGAACGTCGTCGCGTCGTAGGCGAGCGCCCAGTAGGGGGTCGAGGGATGCTCGCCGTACTCGGCATCGTACGCCGCAATGACGGTCTCGGCGCTCTTCCCGGTCACCGCGTTGACGTTGCCGCGATAATCCGACTGGGGGCCGGCGAAGTAGATCCCCTCGGACTGCGGTTCCGCCAGAAACTCCGAGACAAGGAGGGCCGCGCCGGAGATCAGCGTCACACCCTCCAGACCGTCGAACCTGCGCGCCTGCGCCGCGAACGGCGAACCTTCGGGGACGAAGAGCGGGAAGAAGATGCCGTCCGGCCCGGCGCCGGCGAACTCCGAGAGCACGGACGTCATGTCCGTCTGCCCCTTCGCGATTCCGGTGACGACGGGGACCTCCCCGCCGACCGCGCGAAACGCATCCGCGAAGGCGTTCGTCAGCGCCGTCGTGTAGGGATCCCCGTCGTGCAGCGTGACGATCCGCCGGAGGCCGAGGTGATTGTAGGCGTAGTCCGCCACGGCCCGCGCCTGGTAGAGGTCGTTGTTGGCGACGCGGAAGTAGCCGGGGTGGTGGTCCGGGTTCGGGTTGCCCGCCAAATCCGAGGTCAGCAGCGGCGAAGTGGTGCTCGGCGCGATCATCACGAAGCCTTCCTGGCTGATCACCGGGGAGGCGGCCACGGCGGCGGCGGAACATGAGGTCCCAATGACGCCCACGACCTGCGGATCGGCGACGATCTCCCGGGCGCCGGACCGCCCGCCGTCGGGAGAGCACCGGGAGTCCACCGTGTCGCCGAGGTCGACGGTGCGGCCGAGGACCGTGCCCACGTCGCGGACGGCAAGCTCCACGCCGCGCCGGGCGGCGACCCCGAGCGATGGCGCCCCGGTCATCGCCAGCAGGGAACGGATCCGCACCGACTCGCCGCGCAGGATCGTCACGGTTCCCAGCGGTCCCGGCTCGAAGCTCGACGGCCCGGTGCTTCCATCGCACGAGACCGCCAGGACGGCCGCCAGCACCACGATCCCGGTATGTCGAACGGTACCCCACCCTGCGCGCATAATCACTCCCCCTCGTGACAGTTCGTATGCTCCGCCGCAAGCTACGCACAGGTCTTGGCGCCTCCAAGACGCCACGGCGGCTGGGCCGCCCGTGGCAAACTCCGCGTCGGCGCCGACCGCGGACACGACCGACAGGACGGTCGACGCTCGAAAGGGATCGCGATGATACGAAACCGGCTTCCGCCGATGGCCGCGCTTCTGCTCGCATGCGCCTGCGAAGAGGCGGGCGTCCCGGGCTCTTCCGTTCCGATTCCCATCGAGGAGTTGACCCGCGGGGCCTGGTCTCCGCCCGCCATGCTCCCGAACGACCGCTTTCTCCCCACGTCCGAGGCGGGGCCTGCCCGGCGTCCCTTCTCCGGCGCCATCACGCTCGTCGGGGCAGAGATGGAGACGGAGCCCGCGGAACTCGATCCGCGCCGGATGATGGGTCGCGATACGAAGCGCTTCCCGGACGTGTCGCTCGGATTCGTGGCGGAGGGCGGCGACCTGATCCCGTGGAATCGGAACCTCGTCGTGTCCGGCACCCGCAGCGAAGCCGGGAGCTATTGGGATGTGCTGGTCGGGCCCGGGACCGTCTGGGCCGAGCCGGGCGAAGCATGGTCGCGGGCGGCGTTTCCGCTGCAACTCGCGAGTTCCGTGGAGAACGAGACGTACAACGGGGTCGCGACCTTCGCCTTCAACGACCGGGAGGTGTCTGGCGTCCGCTTCCAGACCGTGACCCAGGGGCGGCCCTACTTCCTCGTCCAGCGGCGGCTGATGTGGGGCCAGCTCGACGCCGAGTACACGCGGGGCCCGGCGCCCGCGGGGGTGATCCAGGCCTTCGCCGCCGAGAAGGCGGGGCGTCTGCCCGCGCGCCCGATCTCCGACCTGCGCCCGCGGGCGGGAGACGCCGCGTTCGACGCCATGCACGGGGAGATGAATGTCGAGAACATGGTCACCGCGGCCTTTCTCGTGCGCGACACCCTCTACGTCTCCGACTGTCCCACGCCGTTCGGGGAGCTTCCCTTCTGCCCGGAGCAGCGCTTCGGGATCTGGTCCGTGACGAAGTCCACCGGCAACACGGTGGCCGCCCTCCGTCTCGCGCAGCGTTACGGCCGGGAGGTGCTCGAGGAGCGCGTGGCCGACCACCTGAACGTCACGGCGGAACACGACGGCTGGGAGGACGTGCGTTTCCGCGATGTCCTCAACATGGCCACCGGCGTGGGAGAAGGATCGACGCGGACCGAGCCCAACAGCACGGGCGACGGCTATCTGATCGGCTACGACGACTGGTACGCGGCGATCTCCCGCGACGAGCGGATCCGACAGGTCTTCCGCGCTTCGAACCACCCCTGGGGACCGGGAGAGGTCGTCCGCTACCGCGACCAGGACGCGTTCCTCATCGGCGCGGCGATGGACGCCTACCTCAAGCATCGGGCCGGTCCGGAGGCGGACCTGTGGCAGATGCTGGAGGATGAGGTCTACCGGCCCATCGGCGTGCCGCACGCACCGACCAACCGGCTCGTCGAGGCGGACGGCTCGCTCACGCTGCCGCAGATGTCGCAGGGCTATTACCCGACGGTGGACGATCTCGCGAAGATCGCCCGCCTCTTCCAGAACGGCGGCGTGCACGAGGGCGAGCCTCTGCTGCACCCCGAGTTGACGGCCGAGGTGATGTACCGGACGGACGCGCGGGGGATCGCCTTCGGCCCGCCCGTCGAGATCGGGCAGCCCAGCTACTACCTCGCGGTCTGGCACCAGAACTACGTCGGCGAAGGGGGCTGCGTCGTCGACCTCCCGCGCATGTCGGGGTGGGGCGGGCACCGCGTCGTCCTCTTCCCCAACGGCACCGTCGCGATCCGGATCTCGAAGGTCACGGGGAGCGAGGCCTCACCGGTGGACGGCCTGGCCGCGGTGGCCGACCGCCTGGCGCCGTTCTGTCCCTGACCGGGCCGAGGCCGCGACCCTCCCCGGTCCGCGACTACGCCGGGTCCGTCCCCGGGTCGGCGGACGCGTGCGACTTCTCCTCGAGGATCGCCGAGCCGTAGTCCTCGCTGAGGGCGCGCTTGAGGCGGTGACGTTCGTCGTTCAGACGGTAGACCTGCCGCGCCGCTGCGATGAAGCGTGGGCCGAAGTCGCGGGCA
This sequence comes from Candidatus Palauibacter polyketidifaciens, assembly GCF_947581785.1. NCBI lineage: Bacteria > Pseudomonadati > Gemmatimonadota > Gemmatimonadia > Candidatus Palauibacterales > Candidatus Palauibacteraceae > Candidatus Palauibacter > Candidatus Palauibacter polyketidifaciens. The sequence goes on from NZ_CANPVO010000019.1 coordinate 73,115, forward strand.
CGTTCCAGAGCTCGCAACTTGTCCTCGACATCCCATATGCCCCGATTCACCGCTTCCAGTTCCGCGAGGCGTTTCGTGACGCGGAGCGGGGCTTCCTCGAGCGGCCCGACCGTCCGTTCACAGATCTCCTGGAGGCGCTCGAGCTCGGAGTTCACGTTCGCGAGCTTCCGGCCGTCGCGGATCCGGGACTGTTTCAGTCGCAGGATCGTGATGCGGTCGATGAGTTCGCCGGCGGAAACCGGGATTTGGATATTCACGCACCGAAGATAAGGGGAGAGAGGACGCGGTGAAGATTGGGCTCGTGGGGTTCGCGGGCGCCGGCAAGACGACGGTGTTCAACGCGATGACGGGACTCGGCGTCCCGGTCGGGTTCGGCGGCGAGATGCGGCTGGGTACGGTGCGGGTTCCGGATGCGCGAATCGATGCGCTCAGCGCCCTCCTGTCCCCGCGCAGGACGACGTACGCGGAGATGCGGTTCTGCGACATTCCGGGCGAGCACGGCGCCGCGAGCAAGGGCCTGTCGCCGCGCGGGCTCCAGCAGATCCGCGACCAGGAGGCGCTCTGCCTCGTCCTGAGGGATTTCGACAATCCCGCGCTGGCCGACCCGCCGGACGCGGAGGGCGAACTCGAGGCCTTCGCCACGGAATGTCTGCTCTCCGACCTCGACATCGTCGAGCGCCGGCTGGACCGGGCGCGCCGCGAGGGGGCGGACGCCGTCGAGATCGCCGCCTTCGAAGGGGCGCTGGGGGCGCTCGAACGCGAGCAGCCGCTGCGGACCGTGCCCCGGGCGGAACTGGACCGCGCGCCGTTCCGCGGCTACGGCCTCCTGACGGACCGTCCGCTGCTCGCCGTGCTGAACCGCAGCGAGGATCGCGCCGGGGAGCCGCTGCCGCCGGCGCTCGCCGCGCGACTCGCCGCGATGGGGGCCGGCGGGCTGGCGCTGTCCGCGCCCGTCGAGGCGGAAATCGCCGACCTCGACCCGGAGGACCGGGCCGCCTTCGTGGAGGCGCTCGGCCTGCGCGAACCGGCGCTCGCCCGCTTCATCCGCTCGGCCTACGGACTCCTCGACCTCATCTCCTTCTTCACCGCCGCCCCCGCCGAAGTGCGAGCCTGGACGATCCGGCGCGGCACGCGCGCCCGGCGGGCGGCGGGCCGGGTCCACTCCGACATGGAACGCGGCTTCATCCGCGCGGAGGTCATCCCCTACGAGGTGTTCGCGAAACACGGCTCCGAACAGGCCGTGAAGGAGGCGGGCCTGCTGCAGGTCGAGGGCAGGGACTACGTCGTCGAGGACGGCGACATCCTCCACATCCGCTTCAACGTCTGACCCACCCGCCGAACCCGGAGTCCTACCCTTCGAGGAGCGTTTCGATGTGCGCGGCGGTGGCGAGCGCGGTGCCGTCGAGGTTGTAGCCGCCCTCCAGCAGCGAGACGACGCGCCCCTCGCAGCAGGCATCCGCGTAGTCCATCGCCATCCGCGTCATGCGCCGGAAGGCGTCGTCCGTGAGCGCGAAGCAGCCCAGGAGGTCGTCCACCCGGCTGTCGAAGCCCGCCGAGACGATGACGAAATCGGGGTTGAAGTCCGCGACGGCGGGGGAGAGCGTGTCATCCCAGCGGCCCAGCATGTCGTCGTCCGTGGCGCCGCAGTCGAGGTGCACGTTGATGTTGAGTCCCGTCCCCTCGCCTTCGCCGGTGAGGGCCGGGTCGCCCGTTTGCGGGTAGGCGGCCCAGTCGTGGGCGGAGAAGAAGAGCACGGACGGATCATCGTAGAAGGCGTTCTGCGTCGCGTTCCCGTGGTGGTAGTCCCAATCGATGACGAGCACCCGCTCGAACCCGTGCACCAGCTGCGCGTACCTCGCGGCCACGCCGGCGTTGCTGTAGTAGCAGAACCCTTCCTCGGCGCCCGTGTTGTTCGCGTGGTGACCCGGAGGCCGGATCGCGCAGAAGGCGTTCCGTACCTGCCCCGCGACGACCGCATCGATCGCGGTGAGCGCGCCCGAGACGGCGAGTTCCGCGACCGGGCCCGAGACCTCGATGTCACGGATCGACGCGACATGCTCCGGCGTGTGGAGCGCCTCGATGTGCGGCATCGCCTCGGAGGCCGGCGCGAGCGGAACCGTGGCCTCGTCCAGCCCTCGCGCGACGAGTTCCTCCCGAATGCGCACGAGGCGGTCGGGAATCTCCGGCGGGCGCCCGCCATCGGGCCGGATCAGGACGTGGTCCAGGTAGCGTGGATCGGAGAGGAGGCCGGTCCCCGTCGCGGGAACGGAGGACGCGCCCGAGCCGGCGTTCGACGCCCCCGAGTCGGGTGCGCCCCGGCAGGACCAGGCGACGGCCGGGAGCAGGGCGAGGCCCGCGGCACCCAGAGCGGCCTCTTCGACGAACTTCCTTCGCGTGCGGGCGAAATCTCTCGGCGTGCGCATGGCGGGACCCCCTTTCCTGAAACTAGACTAAGCGGAGGCTGACGAGGGCCGCGAGACCTGTCGCGAGAGTCTGTCGCCAGGGTTCGACCGGCCTGCCCAACTCCGAGGTATCCCATGGCTGCCGTGAACACGAGCAGGAACCCTCCCCTCCGTACTCTTTGTCTCTTGGGCGCCGTCACCGGGGGGCTGGTCGTTTTGGCCGGTTGCGGAGGCGCGCCGGGTGAGGAGGAGACGGACGCCATGGCGGAATCCGAGGAGGCCGCCGACACCCGGATCGTGGACCGACTCGCCGCCGGGGACGCCGTCTTCGGACTCTTCTCAGGGGATCACACGCCCGAGGCCGGCGCCGCCATGGCCGCGAACCGTCCCCTCGATTTCGTATTCTACTCGCTGGAGTCCGGCCCCTTCGACATCCCCGCGCTCGAAGGTTACGCCGCCGGTATGGCGGAGGCTTCGGGTCACGACGCACCGCAGCCGATGCTGCTGCGGATCCCTCCGATCCGGGACGGGCACGACGAAGCGCGGGACCGCGCCGCGCAGGGTCTGGCGGCCGGCGTTTCCGGGATCGTCTACCCCCACGTCGAGACCGCCGAGGAGGCCGCCCTCGCAGTCGATGCGCTCGGCGATGCCGCCTGGCCGGGCAATCCGGACGGCCACCTCATCAGCTTCCTCCTCATCGAGGACCAGGCCGGGATCGACAACGTGCGGGAGATCGTCTCCACCCCCGGCGTCAGCGCCGTCTCCCCGGGGCCAGGCGATCTCCGGCGCGTCTACGATGGAGACATGGAGAAGGTGGAGGAGGCAATCCAGATCGTGCTCGCCGCCTGTCTCGAGTTCGATGTGCCGTGCGGGGTCACGGCCGGGGTGGATGACATCGCAATGCGGATCGAGCAGGGATTCCGCGTGATTATCGTCACCCAGCCGGAAGCCGTCGCCCTCGGGATGGCCGCCGCCGGCCGCTGACGATCAACCCGCGACCCCGTGGATCGTTTTTATGCAGCAGGAGGAAAGATGAAGCCGCTCAGCCTGATCACACCGGTCCTCGCGCTCGGCCTTCTGCCCGCGGGCGCCCTCGCGCAGGACGAATCCGGGGCGGGCGGGAACGCTTCCGAGCCTCAGCCCGCCCGCTGGGCGTCGAACCACTCCATCGTCGTGGACGGCGAAACCGTCGAGTACGAGGCGGTCGTCGGCAGCGTCATCCTCCGGGACAACGAGGAGAACGCGACGGGAGAACTCTTCTACACGGGATACTTCCGGACAAACGGCGGAGACCCCTACACGCGCCCCATCGTCTTCGCCTACAACGGGGGGCCCGGGTCCGCCTCGTTCTGGCTACACATGGGGATCATGGGACCGCGCCGCGTCGTCACGCCCAACGTGGGCCAGCAGGCGCCGCCTCCGTACCCGCTGGTCGACAACGGATATACCGTCCTCGACATCGCGGACGTCGTAATGGTCGATCCGATCGGGACGGGGTTCAGCCGCCCCGCCGGCGACGCCGACGGGACCGATTTCTGGGGGATGGACGAGGACGCCGCCTCCCTCACACAGTTCATCCGCCGCTTCCTGAGCGAGAAGAACCGTTGGAACTCGCCCCGCTACATCCTCGGCGAGAGCTACGGCACGACGCGGTCGGTGCTTCTGGCCCGGCACCTGCAGAACGCGAACATCGACCTGAACGGGGTCGTGCTCGTCTCCGCCGTCATCGACTTCAACACGCTCCAGTTCCCGGATGGCTCCCACATCGGCTTCATCACGAACGTCCCCTCGTTCGCGGTGGCCGCCGAGTACCACGACATGCTGCCGGGCGGGCGCCCCGACGACCTCGAGGCCTTCATGAAGGAGGTCGAGGCGTGGGCGCTGACCGACTACGCGCAGGCGCTGCTGGCCGGCACCGCCGTGGATCCCGAACTGCGCGCGCGGGTGCTGCGGCAGATGCACGAGTACACGGGGCTCAGCATGGAGTACCTGGACAAGGCCGATCTGCGCGTCTCCGCGCCGGCGTTCGAGAAGGAACTGCTGCGGGACCGCCGGCTCACGCTGGCCCGGCTCGACACGCGGTTCACGGGGCCCACGGGAGATCTGCTCGACTTGACCCCCGACCACGATGCGCAATCCTCGGCCATCAGTTCGGCCTACACCTCCCTCTTCAATACGTACGTGCGGGATGAACTCGGCTACGACGGCGACCGGGAGTACTGGCCCAGCGGGATGGCGCGCCCGTGGAACTGGGAGCGGGAGGGGGGCCGGCGCGGACCGTTCGGCGGCTCGGCGCTCAACGTGGGGCCCGACCTCGCGCACGCGATCGAACGCAACCCGCGCCTCGAGGTGCTGCTCATCAACGGGATCTACGACTTCGCGACGCCCTACTTCCCCATCGTGTGGTCGCTCGAGCAACTCGGGCTGCCGCCGGATCTGCGCGACAACATCACGCGGGACGATTTCGCCGCCGGACACATGATGTACGTAGAGGAGAGCCTGCTCCCGCAGTGGCGCGAAACGCTGGCGACGTTCATCACCCGCACATCCGGAGCAAACCTGGTCCCGTAGCCCGCACGCGCCGCGCCCGGGCATCGACGAGTACAAGGCGGTTGAGGGCGCGTTGATGGCCCCGCGCATCATCGGCTCAGGGTTGGAGCCGATCCGAGCGCGGAGCTATGATGTGCGAACCATGCAACTTACTGAAGTCACCTGGCGGGACGCGCAGCGGATGCCCGACGACGGCAACCGCTACGAGGCGATCGGCGGGGTCCTGCACGTGACCGCCGCTCCCAAGTGGCGCCACCAGGTGGTCGGCGCGCGGCTCCTGAGGAAGCTGTGCGAGTTGCTGGAGGATCCCGGACACGGCGAGGTCGTGCCCACTCCCGGCGTCGAGTTCCCCGCCACCGGCGAGGGCGTGCAGCCGGACATCCTCTTCGTCTCCAACGAGCGGCGCCACATCGTCGAGGAGGCGGGACTCGTGGGGGCGCCCGACCTCGTCGTGGAGGTCCTCTCTCCCTCTACCGCCAAGCGCGACCGCGGCGTGAAGCGGCGGCTCTACGAGCGCCAGGGCGTGCGCGAGTACTGGATCGTGGATCTCGCCGAGAACCGGGTCGACGTGTACCGCTTCGGCTCGGGAACCGGGACGGGACCGGAAGTGAACCTCAAGCCCGAGCGCTTCCGCCGCCTGCTCCCCGTCCGCCTCGGCGACATGCAGGTCGGCACGATCGACCTCTCCGCCATCTTCGCCCCCGGATTCGGCGACAGCCCCCGCTAACGGACCCCCTCAGGCCGGACACAACGTCTCCCACGAAGGCACTTTTCGGCGTTTTGCCGAATCACCCGTTGGAGATCCTGTCGCTCAGCGGGGTCGCGCTGACCCGTTACCAGGTCGTTTCGTAGCGGGCGGGTGCGAGGTTCCAGGTTTCGCCGTAGACGTGCAGGCGGTGGGTCGGCCCATCGGGGCCGACGAGCGGGGCGCCGGCGTGGGCCCACGAGAGGAGGCTGCCGCGCAGGTTGAGCACGCTCCGGCCTTGCTCGTTCTGCCGCTTCGCGTACTCGGAACTCCGGTGGCCGATCGTGCAGTACGCCACGACGGTGCGGTCCGCGTACCGGTCGGGGTCCTGCTCGAACTCGTCGGAGGTGATGGAGCCGGGAATCCAGGAGACCTCGCGCTCGCGGGGCGCCCGGGCGTCGACGAGTACGACGCTGCCGGTCTCGAGCAGCCGCCCGACGTCTTCCACGGTGACGGCCTCCACCTCGGGGAAGCGCCGTTCGACTTCGGCCACCATCTCTTCCACGCGCGCGAGCTTCTCGGCGTCGGACAGCGCGGCCTGACCGGTACAACCGGTGGCGGCGACGAGTATGAGGGCCGGCGCCAGAGTCAGCAGGGTCGGCGCCAGAACCGGGATTGCCTTGTGTCGTTCCATCGTCTTTCTCACGGGCTTCTTTCTCACGGACAGATCGTCGTGCTCCCTTGACGGGCCGTTCAGGCGGCGCGGGCGGTGGCGATCCCCTTGGCCAGCGCGTCGACGAGCCGGGGAATCGAGTGGGCCGGCGTCGCGCACAGCGCGATCCGCACCGCGCCCTTCATCGGGACCACATACACCCCCGCCTCGCGCATGGTTGCGGCTGTTACCTCCGCGTCCGGCGTGAACACAGAGACGAAGAAGCCGCCTTCGTAGCGCGGGTAGGACAGCCCGGCGCTCCCCGCCAGTTCGGTGAAGACGGCGACGCGCTCGTTGAGGAGGCGGATCATCCCCGCGCGCTCCTCTTCCGTGCGCCGGCGCAGCTCCGGATCCGTGAGGAGTTCGGTGGCGCCGAGCAGCCCGAGGTGGTTGCAGTTCGACCACGTGGCCCGGCACGAGAACCCGAGCGCGTTCGAGATCCGCTGCCGCTCCTCCGCCTCCCGGTGGAGCGCCACCAGCGCCCCCACCCGCGCGCCGTAGAGGGCGAACGACTTCGACACGGTCCAGCCCGCGAGCACCGTAGCAGACTCCATCATCCGCGGGATGTAGTTGATCCAGCGGTTCGAGCCCTCGTCCCCGAACTTCGCGTACGCGTGGTCGAGGAGGAACGCGACGGGACCCCGCCGACCGACCTCCCGCACGATGTCCGCCACGGCCTCCCACTCCGACTCGTCGAGCGAATAGCCGGTGGGGTTGTTGCAGGGGAAGTTGAAGAGGACGAGCGACCGCCCCTGCCGCTCGACCTGGCCTTCGAGTCCCGCCCGGAAGGCCTCGACATCGAGGCGGATCCCGGCGTCGAACATGTTGAAGGTCTCGACCGCACGTCCCGAATGGGTGGAGATCGTGTGGTACGGACCCCAGTAGTAGCTGGGCGTGAGCGCCGCCTGTCCGGGCTCGAGGAAGTTCAGGATCGCGTGGTGGATGGCGCCGGTGCTCCCCGGCGTGGCGACGGCGACCGCCTGCTCGGCCAGGGCGGCCTCACCCAGGAGGTCCGCGATCACGGCCGCGAGGTACGGAGGGGCTCCGGAGATCGGCGCGTAGCCGGCGGCGCGCGCGTGCGGCACGCGCCCCAGCGCCTCGGCGGCCGCGGGCATCACCGCGAGGCTCCCGTCGTCGTTCATCAGCGCCCCGAGCGTCGAGTTCAGGATCGACTCGCCCGCCGCGGCCCGGCGGACCGCCTCCCCGTGCAGGGCGAAGATCGGGTCGTTGCCTTCGCGCGTCGCCGCCTCGGGTATGAGGCTGCCGGAAGGACCGGAAAAAGGGGTCGTCGCCGTCGTCATCGTCTGCTATCGGACCTTGTTCGAGAAGTTGCCGTGTACGCTGTACCGGGCGATGGTGCCGTCCTCGCGGTGGAAGATGTACGCCTCTCCCGGCTCGCCGTCGTCCCGCATGCGCCGGAAAGTATCGCCGCTCTCGTGCCGCAGCTTCGTCATTCCCTCAACCGGGTCGTTCGAGGGAACGCCGAGGGCCGCCAAGCCATCGTCCCACCGGAGGATGACCGTCTCTCCCCACGTGGACTGGTACAGCCCCTCGTACTCCGCCAGGGAGGCCGGGCGCGCGGTCCCACCGCCCGGATCGCTCTGGATCTCCTCGAAGGCCGCGCCGAGCGTCGCCATCATCTTCGTCCACACGTCGGTGGGGTTGGCGAGCGCGTTCATCATCACCGCGCCGGCCAACTTCTTCGCCGGAAGGAGCTGGAAGGTCGAGCGGAAGCCCGGACAGCTCCCGCCGTGACCCACCGTGCGTTCCCCATCGCGGCGCGAGACCGCGAACCCGAGCCCCCACATCGTGTCGAAGTCGGGGTCGACCCAGTGCACGCGGTGCATCTCCCGCAGCGTGTTCGCGTCGAGAATCTCCATGCCTCCGTTCTCCAGCAGGCGGAACTGCCACGAGGCGAGGCGTGCCAGATCCTCCACGGTGGAGGCGAACCCCGCCGCGGACGCCATTCCCAGCGCCTGGAAGAAGGGGGCCTCGGCCCGCTGGCCGTCCCGCTCGAGCCGCGAATATCCGGTGGCGTAGCGGCCGCCCTGGTGCTCGACGGGAATGTCGGGGTACGTGTCCGACATCCCCAGCGGCTCCAGGATCCGGCTCCGGATGTACTCATCGTACGCCATCCCCGAAGCCTGCTCGATCAGTTGCCCCGCCAGCGCCATCCCCAGGTTCGAGTACTGGAAGTAGCGGCGGCCGGGATAGAGCGTCTCCTGCTCCGAAAGCCCCTCGATGATCTCGTCCGCCGTCGGGAAGGGGTGATCGGGACCGGTCCAGTAGGGGTGCGCGGATTCCCGCGGGAGTCCGGAGGAGTGGGTGAGGATCCCCTCCACGCTCACGTTCGGACCGTCGGGGTACACCTGCTCGAGGTCGTACCACGGAAGGTGCGTGGAGACGGGATCATCGAGGTCCAGTTTGCCCTCGTCCCGCTGCTGCAGCACGCCGATGGAGGTGAAGAGCTTCGAGATCGAGCACACCGAATACATCGTCGACGGGGTCGCGGGGACCCCGGTCTCGCGGTGCGCGTACCCGTATCCGCGAGCCCAGACGAGGTCCTGATCGTGCACGAGCGCCGCGGACACGCCGGGGATCTTCTCGTACGCCATCTTCGCGTCGAGCCAGGCCTCGAACAGCGCCACCGCCTGCTCGAAGCGCGGATCGTTCACGGGATCGCCGTTCCCCTGGGCGCACCCGGAGGCGGGAGCCGCGAGAACGACGGCGACGACGCAGGCGACGGCACGACGCCATGGACGGCCTCGGAATGGACGTGTCATGAGGCGCCTCCTTGAAGGGCGGAGTGAGCATCGGGCCTCGGCCTCCGACGGCGAGGCGTGGTTCAACTCTGGCGCGAACGCGGGGGGCGCGCCACCCTTCGGCATGGCTCTTCCACCTGTCTTCCACCCGCACGAAAGGACCGAGACATGCGGAGACTTGTCCTGGCCGCCGCCCTCGCGCTGGGCCTGGCCGGAACGCTCGCCATCGGAGGCGCGGCCCCGGTGAGCGCGCAGGACTCGCAACTGCTCGCCGTGGGCGAGATGGCGCCGGACTTCGCGCTCCCGGGCGCGACGCGGTACGGCGCGCTGGAGAACCCGATCCGCCTCAGCGACTACCGCGGCGAAACGGTTGTCCTCGCCTTTTTCTTCAGAGTCAGGACGCGTGGCTGAACGGTTCAGATGAGAGCGTACCGTGATCAGTACGCAAGTGTTTTCAACGAGGGCCGCAACGTGGTCCTCGTCGGCATCTCGAACGACCCGGTCGACGAACTCGCCTCATGGCTGAAGGACGAGGACTTCCCCTTCCTGTTCGGTAGCGACGCGGACAACGACGGGGGGACCTACGTCGACTTCGGCGGAGGCTTGCGGGACAGCAACGCCGTGGACAGCCGCGCCGTGATCGTGGTGGGCCCGGACGGCCGCATCGCGGGCGTGATTCCGAGCTTCAACCAGGTCGATCCCGCCGCCTACGACGAACTCGCCGGCATCATCGACGAGGTGACGCCGGAGCCTGTGGACCCGTAGCGGAACCCGCAGCAGAACCCGTAGCAGAATCGACAGCGAGGATTCCGGTGACGGCCCCGACGAGATCCTGGTCGGGGCCGACGCCGGTGTAGGCCACCTTCCCTTCCGCGTCGAGGATCACGACGATCGAGGTCGTCGTCGCCGAGTAGGCGCGCACCGCCGCGCCATCCGCATCCCACAGGTAGGGGTACTCCGCCCCGTGGGCCTCCGCGTGTCGCCTCACGCGGCGCAGCGACTGGGCCACGGCCACGGCGACGGCGACGACGTTGACCCGGTCGCCGAAGTCCGCCTGCACCCGGTCGATCTCGGGCTGCAGCCCCTCGCACTGTTCGCACCACGCGGCCCAGAACTCGATGAGCGTGGGCTTGCCGGCCGCATAGTCGAGGAGTTGGATCTCGTTGCCGTCCAGATCCTGCAGCGTGGCGTCCGGCCCCTGCGTCCCGGCGGCGAGGCTGACCTGCCCCGCGCCCGCCTGCGCCTGGAGCGGGCCCGCCGACAGGAGGACGGCCCCGGCGATCGCAGCCAGCGCAGCGAACATCGCGCGCGCCGCAAACGTGGCGACGTGTCTCGGTTTCGCGTTCACATGAAGTATCCCGCCCGGATGAGGTAGAACTGCGCCATCCCGATCATGATGACGGCTGCGGCTCGTTTCATCCAGATCATCCACGTCCCCGACTTCGGCAGCACGGCGAGCGTCCCCGAGAAGAGGCCGACGGCGATGAGCACGGCGGTCATGCCGATCGAGAAGGTGAAGAGGTAGACGAACCCCATGAGCCCGGCCTGTTCCGCGACGACCCAGGTGAGGACCACGGCGAAGGCGGGCGCCCCGCACGGCGCGGCCACGATGCCGGAGGTCGCGCCGAGGAGGAATACCGCCCGGTAGGATCCGCCGCCACGGCTGCTCGCCCACGCCAGGAGCCGCTTCGGCACCGGGACGGGGAATACGTCAAGCATGAACAACGAGAAGAAGAGCAGGAGGTTCCCGGTCGCGAACAGGGCCCAGAAGCTCGCCCCGATCGAGCCCAGCACGGTGCCGCTGAGGCCGGCGATGACGCCGAGCACGGAATAAAGGAGCGCCAGTCCCAGGGCGTAGGTCAGCGTCAGGCCGACGGTGCGTTTTCGCGACTGGGTTTCGCCCGCCGTGCCGGAGATGACGGAGAAGGTGATCGGGATCATCGGCCAGATGCACGGGTTCGTGCTCGTGAGGACCCCCGCTCCGAAGAGCGCGCCGAGTGCGAGAAACGGGTTGTCGGAGAGCGCCGGGAGGAGCCCGCCCGCCGGCTCCACCTGCGGCGCCGCGAGGGCGATGGCCTCGACGGCGGCGGCCCCGATGGCGACGGCTGCGATGGGGTCGATCACGGGACCAGCGGCTCCGCCGGCGGGCCGCCGAAGACGATCACGCCGTCCTTCACGACGAGATCGATGTTCCGCAGGTCGGCGATGTCCGCCAGCGGATCTCCGTCCACGAGGATCAGGTGCGCGCGCCGCCCCGGCTCCACGGTCCCGAAGTCGTCCTCCTTCCCGAGCCACCGCGCGCCGTTCGCCGTCGCGGCCCGCAGGATGGCGGCGTTCGGCACGCCGGCCTGCGCGTACGCCTCGAGTTCGTTGAACAGTCCCACGTTGTCCGTGCCGGCGAGGAGCGGGACGCCGGCCTCGACGGCACGGCGCACGAACTCGCCCATGCGTTCGTACGCCTGCCGGGCGGTGTGGAACTCCGGGAGCGAGAAGCGTGCGCGGTCGCTGTCCTCGATCTCCTGGATGTAGAGGGTCGGGTCGAGTCCCGTCTCCGTCTCCGCCATGAGTTCGAGGAGAGACGTGACCTCGGGGCTCGCCGGATCGATCTCCCGCCAGTCCGCCTGCATGCGTCCGACCGGGTTCCGTCCGCCATCGAGCGACATGTCCCGGCCGTCGACCTGGATCTCGAGCGGGAGGAAGTCGCGCCACACGCGGATGTGGTTGAACCCGCTGATCCCGGCCTCGATCGCCTGCCGCCAACTCGTGCGGACGCCGATGTGTCCCGTGACCGGCAGCCCCTGGACGCGCGCCTCGGCCACGACCGCGGCCAGCACATCCGGGTCGAGCAGGAAGTACGCCTTGAGCAGGTCGACGCCCTGTTCCTTGAGCGCGCGGACCAGCGCGGGGGCGGCTGCGGGATCGTCGATGCTCACGTCGACCAGCGGGTGGTAGCCTGCGGGGCCATCGATCAGCGGGCCTGCGGTGTACACGTCCGGGCCGGCCAGCACGCCCAGCCGCACCGCGTCCTTGAAGTCCATCGCGTCCTGGATCGCCGAGCCGGGGTCGCGGATGGCGGTGATTCCGGCGGCCAGCAGGTCGGCGCCGGCGAGGGGCTGCCAGTAGTGGTAGTGGTTGTCCATCAGGCCCGGGAGCAGCATGCGGCCACCCCCCTCGATGACCGGCGTGCCGGGCCCCACATCCGGGAACGCGGCGTCTTCACCGGTTCGTACTTCGGCGACCCTTCCGTCCCGGACGAGGACCGCCGCCGCGGGAACCGCCTCGTCGCCCGTGCCGTCGAACAGGCGGACGTTCGTGATCAGCAGATCGTCGGCGGGATCCCCGGCAACCTCGAACCGGGCCTCGAAGGGGATCGGAGTGAGGTCGCCGCTCTCCAGGTCCAGCCGCTGCATCCGCCGCCCCCCGAGGACGAGCAGCCACTCGCCGGAAGGGTGGAATGCGAGTTGCTTCTGATCGAACGGGCTCGCGAACAGCTGCTGTTCGCCGGGGAACGACACGACGATGTGGTCGTAACCGTTGTGCGTCATGACGTGCGCGCGCCGCGTTCCGTCCGCGCTCCACGCGACGGCCATCTCCCGCTCCGGCGTGTCCGTGACCTGTTCGAGCGACATCTCCTCCAGGTCGAGTTCGTACACGTCCGTGCCGTCGAAGCGCCCCGTC
>NZ_CANPVO010000020.1 GCF_947581785.1 Candidatus Palauibacter polyketidifaciens
AGCACATCGGCTACGTCTTCCAGATGTTCAACCTCATCCCCTACCTGTCGGTGCTCGACAACATCGCGCTCCCCGCACGCATGACCGCGGGACGCCGCGCCCGGCTGGACGGAGCGGGCGTGAGGGAAACCGCCGCGCAGCTCGCCGATCACCTCCACATCGGCGACCTGCTGAAGAAGCCGGTGACAGAACTCTCGGTGGGCCAGCAGCAGCGGGTCGCCGCCTGCCGGGCGCTGATCGGGTCTCCGGAACTCATCGTCGCCGATGAACCGACCTCCTCCCTGGACTTCGACCGCCGGGAGGCTTTCCTCGAACTGCTCTTTCAGGAGTGCGAGCGCGCCGGCGCCACGCTGGTGTTCGTGAGCCACGACCGCACCCTGGAGGGCATGTTCTCCCGCAGGATCTCGCTCCCCGACGTCAACAAGGCGGTGCTCTGATGCTGGTTTTCGACCTCGCGCTCAAGTCGCTCCGCAACCGCGCCTTCAGCACCTCGCTCACGGTGGGCTCCATCGCCCTCAGCGTCGCCCTCCTGATCGGCGTCGAGAACGTGCGCGCGGGCATGCGCGAGAGCTTCTCCAACACCATCAGCCAGACCGACCTCATCGTGGGCACCAAGGGCGGCACGATTCAGCTGCTGCTGTATTCGGTCTTCGGCATGGGAGCGCCGACGGAGAACGTCTCGTGGGAGGCTTACAGGGAGTGGGCGGACCACCCCGCGGTCGAGTGGACCATCCCCTACAGCCTTGGGGACAGCCACCGGGGGTTCCGGGTCATCGGCACGAACGAGGACTTCTTTCGCCACTACCGCTACCGCGGAGGACAGGAAATCGCGCTGGCGGAGGGACGGGCGAACGAGGGCCTGTTCGACGTGACGCTGGGCGCGGACGTGGCGGCCGAGCTGAACTACGCACTCGGCGACGAGATCGCGGTCACGCACGGGCTCGGCGAGGTGGGCTTCATCAACCACGACCACATGCCCTTCACGGTCACGGGCGTGCTCGCGAAGACGTTCACTCCCGTCGACCGCGCGATCTACGTGACGCTCGAGGGCATGGAGGCCATCCACTGGGAGGACGGCGCGCCGCCGGCGTCGGACGACGAGCACGACCACGAGGCGGAGGCGCAGGCGACTCCCGCAGACGACGGGCACGCCCACGACGAGGCGGAGGCGCAGGCGGCTCCCGCCGACGATGGCCACGCCCACGACGACGAGGCTGACGCGCAGGCGGCCCCCGCCGACGATGGCCACGCCCACGACGAGGCCGACGCGCAGGCGGCCCCCGCCGACGATGGCCACGCCCACACGGAGGATGTCTCGATCGAGGATGTCGAAGTCACGCAGGTCACCTCGTTCTTCGTGGGCACGACGAACCGCCGGGACGTGCTGCAGCTGCAGCGCGAGATCAACGACTTCGAGGACGAGCCGATGATGGCCGTGATCCCCGGAGCCGCGCTGAACGAGATGTGGCAGGGTCTGGCCTACGCCGAGACCGGGCTGCGGCTGGTGGCCATCTTCGTAGTCCTGGTAGGGCTGCTCGGGATGCTGGTCTCGCTCTACACGTCGCTCAACGAGCGGCGGCGGGAGATGGCGATCCTGCGCGCCGTCGGCGCCGGACCCAACCGGATCATCGCCCTGCTCGTGCTCGAATCGCTGTGCCTGGCCTCGGCCGGAGCGCTCGCGGGACTCACGCTGGTGTACGCGCTGCTCTCCGTCGCACAGCCCCTCGTCGAAGCGCAGGCGGGGCTCTTCATCCCGATCCGGCCGCCCGGTTCCATCGAGCTGCTCTTCCTCGGCGCCGTGGTGACGGCCGGATTCCTGATGGGCTTCGTACCCGCGCTCAAGGCCTACCGCACCGCCCTCCACGACGGGTTGGCGGTGCGGGTGTAGCCGGTCGAGGGCCGCCGGGAGCCCTCAGCCTGGCGGCAGCCCTCAGCCTGGCGGCAGCCCTCAGGCGTGGTGGCCGCTCTCAGCCGGCCGGCAGCTCTCGGCTCGACGCGCGGGCGGGCTCCTCCACCTGCGCGTACGCGTCGTGCTCGTGGATCGACTCGAAGTTGATCACGTTGACGCTGAACCAGGTCACCTGGTGCAGCGCGCGGAGACGGAGCGTGACCTCGCGAACCAGATCCTCGACGAACCGCGGATTGTCGTACGCGTGCTCCGTGACCCACTTCTCGTCGGCGCGCTTCAGCACCGGATAGAGCTCGCAGGAGGCCGACGCGTCCACCAGCGCCACGACGTCCTCGATCCACAGCTGCCCCGTGAAGCGCGTCTTGACGGTGACGATGCTGCGCTGGTTGTGCGCCCCGCGCGCACTGATCTCGCGGGAGCACGGACACAGCGTCGTCACGGGAATCTTGACCGTGAGGATGAAATCGTCCTCCACCCCGCTGGAGGCGTCAAAGGCGCAGTCGTACGACAGCAGGCCCGCCGCGCCGGTCACGGGAGCTTCCTTCTCCATGAAGTAGGGGAAGGAGATGCCGAGGTGGGCGGTCTCGGCATGCAGACGCTGGCGCATCGTGCGCAGGATTGCGGGCAGCGCTTCGACCGAGATCTCGTCATCGTAGGAATTGAGGATCTCCATGAAGCGGCTCATGTGGGTCCCCTTGAAGTCGTGGGGAAGGTCTACGGACATGTCGATGTTCGCGATCGTGTGCTGAGCCGCCTTCCGACGGTCCCTCACGGAGATGGGGAAGCGGACATTCTGTACGCCCACGCGGCTGATCGGCACCCTGCGGGTGTCGGGATGGGCCTGCACGTCGGCCAGCGGAGCCGCGTCGAGGATCTTCGTCATATGTCATCAACCTTACCGGGTTCATGCCGTCCATCGGGTTCCACGATCCAGCCAAACTATCGAAAACAGGGCGCGGGGGCTCATATTCCCGCCATGGACGATTCAGCGGAAGGGCCGGGCGGCGTCGTCGCCCGTATCGGCATCCTCTCGGTTTCGGACCGTGCCTCCCGAGGCGAGTACGAGGATCGGGGCGGTCCGGGGGTCGAGGCGTATCTCAGGGATGTCCTCACCTCCCCCTGGGAGGCGGCCACGCGCGTCATCCCCGACGAGACGGAGCTGATCCGCGCGACTCTGATCGAGCTGGTCGACGAGGCCGGGTGTTGTCTGGTCATCACCACCGGGGGCACCGGGCCCGCCCCGCGCGATGTCACCCCTGAGGCGACCACCGCGGTGCTCGACAAGGAACTCGCCGGTTTCGGCGAAGCGATGCGCGCGGTCTCCCGGCCCCACGTGCCGACCGCGATCCTCTCGCGCCAGACGGCGGGGGTGCGGGGTTCGGCGCTGATCATCAACCTCCCCGGGTCGCCCAAGGCCGTGCGCGAGTGCCTGGACGCGGTGTTCGCGGCGGTGCCCGACTGCGTCGACCTCATCGGCGGCCCCCGTCTGGAAACGGATTCGGACAGGGTAGAGGCCTATCGCCCCCACTGACCCGGTGCCACAGCGGGTAGCTTGCATAATTATTCACCATCTGGTATAATCTCCCACTTCTCAAGCGGTTCGTGAGCGATTCTCCCCACTGCCATTCTCGGGATCGATGCATGCATAAAGACACGACGAAGAACGTGAAGCGGGTCGCCCTCGCGTATTCCGGCGGCCTCGACACATCGGTAATGGTCACCTGGCTGAAGGAGAACTACGGCTGCGAAGTCGTCGCGGCCGTGGTGGATGTCGGACAGCGGGAAGACTTTGACGAGATCCGCGACAAGGCGTTGGCGACGGGAGCCGTCGCCTGCCGCGTCGTCGATCTCCGCGAGCGGTTCCTCACCGAGTGCGCGTTCCCGGCGCTCAAGGCGGGGGCCGTGTACGAGCGCCGCTACCTCCTCGGGACCTCCCTTGCCCGGCCCGTGATCGCGGCCGCCCAGGTCGAGGTCGCGCGGGAGTTCGACTGCGACGCCGTCGCGCACGGCTGCACCGGCAAGGGCAACGACCAGGTCCGCTTCGAACTCGCCTACCAGGCGCTCGCTCCGGACCTGGCCGTTATCGCCCCCTGGCGAGAATGGGAGATCACGTCGCGCGAGGACGCCTTCGCGTATGCCGCGGAACGGGACATCCCCGTACCGGGCAGCCCCCGGAAGCTCTACAGCATCGACCGGAATCTGTGGCACACCTCGTTCGAGGGCGGCATCCTCGAGGACCCGACGGCGGCGACGCCGGACGAGTTGCGCGAACTCACGGTGGACCCGGCCGAGGCGCCGGACACCCCGGAGGACGTCATGATCTCGTTCGAGCGCGGCGTTCCGGTCGCGCTCGATGGCGAAACGCTCGATCCGGTGACGCTCGTGCAGAGGCTCAACGAGACCGCCGGAGCCCACGGCGTGGGCCGGGTCGACCTCGTGGAGAACCGGCTCGTCGGCATGAAGAGCCGCGGGGTCTACGAGACGCCGGCCGGGACCGTCCTCCTCGCCGCGCTAGCGGACCTGGAGGCGCTCACCCTCGACCGGGACACGGCGGGCTTCAAGCGCGGCATCGCGGACCGGTATGGGGAACTCGTCTACCAGGGTCTCTGGTTCTCGCCATTGCGGGCGGCGTTCGACGCCTTCCTCGACGAGGCGCACGCCATGTCGACCGGAGAGGTGACCGTGCGGTTGTTCAAGGGTTCCGCGATGCCCGTCGCGCGGACGTCCCGCTACTCGCTGTACCGGGAGGACCTCGCCACGTTCGAGGAGGACTCGGTCTACGACCAGGCCGATGCGGGCGGGTTCGTCCGGCTGTGGGGCCTCCCTTCGAGTCTCGCCGCGCGCGTGCGGGCGAGGGCGGCGAGCGGCGACCGGGACTGGGCCGCGTCCGCTTCCGTCGAGACCGTCCGAAGCTCGGCGAAGCCGATGCAGCGGCCCGGGCGGGCGGTGGCATCCGGGTCGGGCTGAGGCCGCCCGATGCCGG
Organism: Candidatus Palauibacter polyketidifaciens; assembly: GCF_947581785.1. Lineage (NCBI taxonomy): Bacteria > Pseudomonadati > Gemmatimonadota > Gemmatimonadia > Candidatus Palauibacterales > Candidatus Palauibacteraceae > Candidatus Palauibacter > Candidatus Palauibacter polyketidifaciens. The sequence goes on from NZ_CANPVO010000020.1 coordinate 4,893, forward strand.
ATGACGCTCTCTGGGGAGGGCGCTTCACGGCGCCCGTACATCCGGCGATCCAGGAGTTCACGAACTCGCTGCCGTTCGACCGCCGGCTCGTCCGACACGACCTCCTCGCGAGCCTTGCGCACGCCCGCATGCTGCGCGAGGCGGAGATCCTCGCCGGGAGCGAGAGCGACCTGATTCTGTCCGGCCTGTCGGAGATCCTGCGGGAGGTGGAGACGGGCGAACTCGAGGTCGAGGGCCCGGACGAGGACGTGCACACCTGGATCGAACGCACGCTCGTCGAGCGCGTGGGGGACGCCGGCAAGCGGCTGCACACGGCGAGGAGCCGGAACGACCAGACGGCGGTCGCGCTGAGGCTGTACGTGCGCGAGCGCCTCGAGGACATCCTCTCCGGGGTCGCCGGCCTGCAGCGGGTGCTGACCGGCCAGGCGGCCGCGTTCCGCGAGGCTTTTTTGCCCGGCTACACGCACCTCCAGCCGGGGCAGCCGGTGAGCCTCGCGCACCACCTTCTCGCCCATGTGGCCTCGCTCGGCGCGGACGCGGAACGGCTTCGGGCGGCGCACCGGCTGGCCGGCGTGTCGCCGCTCGGCGCGGGGGCGCTCGCCGGCACGTCGTTCCCGATCGATCCGGCCCGCAGCGCCGCGCTGCTCGGGCTCGACCGCACCTTCGCCAACAGCATGCATATCGTCGGCGACCGCGACTACGTGCTCGATGCGGCCTACGCCTGCGCCATGCTCTCCGTGCATCTCTCCCGCTGGGCGGATGAGATCGTGCTCTGGTCGACGCGGGAGTTCGGGTTCATCGAACTGGACGACTCCGTGGCGCAGGGCAGCAGCATCATGCCGCAGAAGAAGAACCCCGAGGCGGCCGAGATCCTGCGCGGGAAGTCCGCCCGGGCGATCGGGAACGTGACGGCGCTGCTAGCGCTGATGAAGGGTCTTCCGCTCACGTTTAGCAGCGACTTTCAGGAAGACAAGGAACGCCTGTTCGACACGCTCGACACGGCGGACTGGTCCCTCGCCGCAGCGATTGCGGTGGCGCGGGGTGTTAACTTCCGGACGGACGTCATGGAGGACGCGCTCGCGGGCGGGATGCTGACCGCGACCGAACTCGCCGACCATCTCGTCCGCCGCGGCGTCCCGTTCCGGCGGGCGCACCACCAGGTCGGCGAGGCCGTGCGCCTGGCCGAAGAAGGCGGAGTGGAGCTATGGGAACTGGATTTCGAGACCCTGCGGACGTGCTGTCCTTCCGCGGGAGACGAGGTACACGACGTGCTGCGGCCTCAGGCGGCCGTCGCGGCGCACGATTCGCCCGGCGGGCCGGCGCCGGGACGCGTGCTGGAGCAATTGCAGGAAGTCGACCGCGAGCTGGCGGCGCTCGAAGCGTGGCTGGACGGACGCACCGATCCGCCGATCCGGCGCGCCCACATCGAGCAGCGGCTCCTGGATGCGGTGCTCACATGAACCACGCGAGGCTTTCATGACGCTCGAACGCCGCAGGACCCGCGAGCGGGCGATCCTGCACATCATCGATACCCAGGAGATCCGGAGCCAGATCGAACTCGTGGCGGCGCTCGCGCGAGAGGGGATCTCGACCACGCAGACGACGCTGTCGCGCGACTTCCGGCGCCTCGGCATCGTGAAGCGGGCGGACGCGGGCGGACCCAGATACCACCGGCCCGGACGGGATACGACGCCGCCCTGCCCTCAGCGCATGCTCGCGGCGACGCTGAGCGAACTGGCGCTGGACGTCGGCCCGGGCAATGCACTGTTCGCGATTCGCACGCTGAGCGGCTGCGCCAATGCCGTCGCGATCGCCATCGACGAGGCGGATCTCGAGGGCGTCCTCGCGACGGTGGCCGGGGATGACACGATCCTCGTGCTGTGCCGCGACGCGAAGACCCGTTCCGCGCTGGTGGACGAACTCAGGTCGCTCGCCAAACTCTGAGCCCGCGCGTCACCGTGAGAACTGAACCGGGAAGAGCCCCACGCTAGCGGGTGCCGCTTGTGATCGCCTGGCCGGGGTATACGCCGGGCACAAGCCCTCCGTCACGGACCACGGCCGTCCCCTCGACGAGCAGGTGCATCACGCCCTCCGACGGCGCCGCCGGGTCGGCGTACGTCGCGCGGTCGATGATCGTCTCCGGATCGAACACGACGATGTCCGCGTCCGCGCCGACCTGGACCCTTCCCTTCCGCGCCATGACCGGGGCGAACCCCTCGACGCGCTGCGCCGGCAGGATCGTCATCTTCGCGAGCGCGTCCATCAGGCTCAGCGCCCCGCGCTCGCGCACGTAGTATCCGAGTACGCGTGAATACGTCCCGGCGCCGCGCGGGTGGATCGCGGCGTACAGGTACGGGATTCCGTCGCTCGCGATGATCACGTCGGGCTGTGCGACGATCCACTCGTTCGTCTCCTCGCTCCTCCCGTGGATCACGACCCAGCCGCCCTGCTCCCGGTAGCGCCGGAAGCTGCCCGCGTTCAGCCGCTCCGGCGTCCCCGACCACTGCAGGCGGCCGTACTCCTCGTCGGAGCGGCCCTCCCACGGGTCGAACAGGGCCGATTCGATCCGCGTCGAGCCCGCCGTATACGGATAGGACTCCGTCGTGATGTCGATGCCACGCTCGCGCGCCCCGCGGATCATCTCCAGCGTCATGCGCGCCATCTCGTCGGCGCTCGAGTTCATGTGGACGATGTGGAGCGAGGCGCCGGTCGCGAGCGCGTTCGCGATCACCTCCTGGAACGCTCCCAGCGTGCCGCCCGAGTTCTCGCCCCGGATGTGGACGTACGCCGGCGCCCCCTGCGCGGCAGCGAGCTGGAAGACGCGGTAGATCTCCGTCCTCGAGGCGCCCGGCGTGTACGTGATGCCGAACCCGATCCCGAGTCCGCCCTCCTCCAGGCCCGACGCGATGAGCCCGTTCAGTTCGAGGACCTGATCGTCGTCGATCGCCCCGTAGACCGCATCGAACTCGAAGGGGCTGGCTTCGCCCGGCGGCGTCATCACCGAGTGGCCGACATCGAAGCCCGCGAGCAGCTTCGTGCGCGCCCCCGGGTGGCTCACCGTCGCCCCGAAGTGGATGGGCGCCGTCCCCTCGCGGGAGGCGACCCATTCGGCCACCGGGTACACGCCGAGCTCCATCTCGAGGGCCGTCGTCACGCCGTCCAGCGCCTGGAGCTTCGCGCTCACCGTATCCTGTCCGTGTGCGTGCAGGTCGACGAAGCCGGGCGCGACGACGAGGCCCGTGGCGTCGATCGTGTCCCGTCCCGCAACGCCCCCTTCGGCGATGTCCGTGATGCGTCCGTTCGCGACCGCGACATCGCGCACGGCGTCGAGACGCGTCTCCGGGTCCATGACCCGGCCGCCGAGGATGACGAGGTCCGCGACACCTCCCGCCCCGGCGGCCGCGTCTTCGCTTGCGGGGCCACTCTCGGGGGAAGCGCACGCCGCGAACGCGAGGGCCGCCAGCGACGCCGCTCGCCGGCCGCGACCGCCCGTGCGACCCGCGGGGCGATGGATCGTCATGCGACCACCTTCCCGGGGTTCATGAGGCCCTTCGGGTCGAGCGCCTCCTTGATCGAACGCATGGCGTCGACCGCATCTCCGTGCTGCGCCCGCATGTAGGGGATCTTGCCGTAGCCGACGCCGTGCTCGCCGGTGCAGGTGCCGCCGACCGAGATCGCCTGCTCGATCATGCGCGCGTTCACCCGCTTCGCGCGCGCCATCTCCTCCTCATCGTCCGGGTCGATGATGAAGAGGACGTGGAAGTTGCCGTCTCCAGCGTGGGCGACGATCGGGGCGAGGAGACCCTCCGCGTCGATGTCCTCGCGCGTCTTCAGGAGACAGTCGGCGAGCGAGGAGATCGGGACGCAGACATCCGTCGCCCACCCCCGGGCGCCCGGACGGAGGGCGAGCGACGCGTAGTAGGCCTCGTGCCGGGCCGCCCACAGCCGCGAGCGTTCCTCGGCCCGCGTGGCCCACTCGAAGTCCGTCCCGCCGAGTTCCTTCGCGATCAGACCCACCTCGGTCGACTGTTCCTCGACGCCGGCGGCCGTCGCGTGGAACTCGAAGAAGAGCGTGGGACGCACCGGGTAGTCGAAGTCGGAGTACCGGTTCACCGCGTCCATCTGCACGTCGTCGAGGAGTTCGACCCGCGCGACCGGCACCCCGCTCTGGATCGTGTAGATCACCGCGTCCACCGCGTCGGCGAGCGTCGGGAAGGAGCAGACCGCCGAGGCGATCGCCTCCGGGATCCCGTGCAACCGCAGGAGGACCTCCGTGATGATGCCGATCGTGCCCTCGGAGCCGAGGAAGAGCCGCGTGAGGTCGTAGCCCGCGGAGGATTTTCTCGCGCGCCCGCCCGTCCGGATCACCGTCCCGTCGGGGAGCACGACGGTGAGCCCGAGCACGTTCTCGCGCATCGTGCCGTAGCGGACCGTGGTCGTACCCGAAGCGCCGGTCGCGGCCATCCCTCCCAGGCTCGCGTCGGCCCCCGGGTCGATGGGGAAGAAGAGGCCCGTCCCCTTCAGGTGCTGCTCCAGCGCCTTGCGCGTCATCCCCGCCTCGACGCGGCAGTCCATGTCCTCGGGGTTCAGGTCGACGAGGCGCGTGAGGCCGCTCGTGGCGATCGTCACCCCCCCGCGCAGGGCGGCGACGTGCCCTTCGAGCGAGGTCCCGGCGCCGAACCCGATCATCGGGGCGCCGTGCCGGTGGCAGGCGCGCACGACCGCGGACACCTCGGCCGTGGACTCGGGGAAGACGACCGCGTCGGGCGGCTCGTTGGTGTGGAACGACTCGCCTTCGCCGTGCTGGCGGCGCATCGCCTCGGCCGTCGTGAACCGGTCGCCGAACACCTCTTCGAGTTCGTTCTCGAGCGCCGCCGGGAGCGGGGTCCGTTGCGTCGGTGCGGTCGTACTCATGCCGGACGTTGCCGCCGGGCCCCGCCGTTCGTCAAACGCCGTCCCGGGGACGCCGATCCCGCAGGCGGTCTCTTGACCCGTCCCGGCGCCACCCGGACTTTGCGCGCATGGACATGCGTGGAGTGATGCTCTTTCTGCATCTGGTCGGGCTGGCGCTGTGGTTCGGCGTCACCCTTTCGCTCGCGATCCTCGGCGTCCGGGCCAACAAGACGGGCGACCGGAACGTGATCGCGTTCATCTATCGCGCCGGCCACCGGCTGCTCAGGGGCCCCGGGCTCCTCGGCATGCTGCTGACCACGATCGCCGGCTTCGGACTCGCCGGCCTCGGCGGCTACGGCGTCTTCCGGCTCACGCCGCACTGGCAGTTTCAGATGCAGGTGCTGGGACTCATCGCCTTCGTCCTCGCGGTCGCGATCCAGATCCCCAACTCGGGCCGGCTCGCGCGCGCCGCGGAGGCCTCCGCCAACGCCGATGAGGACAGCGCCTCGTTCGTCCGCTTCCGGAAGACGAACGCGATCGTGGCCTCGATCAACGGCGCCCTGATCCTCATCGTCACCCTGCTCGGCACTATCCGCCCCATGTAGGCGGCGTCAGTCGGAGGGCGAAGCGAAACCGCCGAGTTGCGCGAAGTGGTTTGCGCGCCGGTAGGCCCATTCCGCAGCCTCCAGGTTTCCGTGCAACTCCTCGGAAGCTCCCTGGAAGATGTGCGCCGTGTAGTAGGCGCCGGGGATGTTTGATCTCGTGGAGGGATCCGGCCACTCGTCCCATGCCAGGACGTCATCCACGAGGAACACGCCTTCCAGCAGCTCTCCGGTGCGGATCCGGTCGTTCCACGTCGGCAGCGGCGAGTCGGAAAAGTACTCGCTCAGGTCAACGAGGTTTTCGGAGGCCTCGAGCGGCCCGTCCACGAGCTTGAAGGCGAGTCCCTGCCGGACGAGGTGCGGCTGAAGCTGCCACCGGTTCCACACGGGGGTCGCCGTCGCCGCGAAGTACACCGGCCGGTCCCCCAGCGCCTGCCGAGCGATCTGAAACACCCGGATGTCCGCGGGCGGCACCACGTCGCCCCCGCGCACCGTCCCCGAGATCCCGTCCGCGAGTTCGTAGGTCGAGTCCTCCGGGACGGACAGAGACCGCGAGAGGTCGTCGATCCCCGCCTCGGGTGGGGGGATGGCCGAGCGCGTAGGCGGCGTCGCGGCCATCTCCGCGTACAGCTCCGCCGCCGTCGCCGGGTCGAACGGCCGCTGGCACACGATCGTCGTCGGAGAATCCTCCGGTGACTCCCCCGGTTCGCACGGCTTCGTCAGCCGCCGCAGCTGCCGGTGGTACCAGTCCGTCCCCAGGTACGACCGCACGATCACGGTCACGTCGCGCCGGATCCCCTCCACCTCCTGCAGATACCAGAGCGGGAAGGTGTCGTTGTCGCCGTAGGTGAAGAGCACGGCGTAGGGTTCGACGGACTGCAGCATGTTGTAGGCGAGGTTGCGCGCGGCGCGGTCCCCCGTCCGGTCCGCCTGGCCGAAGTTGAAGAAGAAGGGGATGAGGCCGAGCGCGAGGAGCGCCGCCGCCTTCCGGTGCCCGGGGCCGAACCCGGCCGGTATCCGCTCCGGCTCGCGCCCCGCAGCGGACGCGGTCCACCGTCCCCACAGGGCGGCGAGCCCCAGCCCGGCGTAGATCCCCCACATCTGGAAGCCGATGATGAAGAAGTAGTCGCGTTCGCGGACCTCGTGGGCCGCGATGTTCGGCGCCTCCTCCCAGTACATCGAGTAGCCGTACCTGAAGTTCAGGTAGTAGACGAGCAGCAGCGTGACGGTGAAGAAGAGCGTGCCCGCGTAGACGAACGTCTTCCGGTCGCTCCGCAGGTGGGTCCACAGGCCGATGAGCGCGAGGAAGAGGAAGAGGATGCTCACGGCGACCCGGGCACCCGGAGGCAGCGAGCGCGCCCACTGCCAGTCGAAGTACTGCCAGTAGTTCGCGTACTGGGCCGACAGCGGCGCCTGGCGCAGCTTGACCGGGGTCGGAGCGTACTGGGCGCGGATCAGCGATAGAGCGAGCGGTTCGCACGCCACGGCGAGCTTGCTCTGCCCGTAGGGGTCGTCGATCCGCCGCGGCGTGACGGCCGCGAGGAGCGTGGGACACTCGGGGTCCGCCTCGTCGATGATCGGGTTCTGCGCCGAGCGGATGGGGACGAAGAGGAACTGCAGCGAGTAGCCCACGGCGAGGAGCGCCACGGCGGGTCCCAGGACGCGCGGGTTCAGGGCGGCCCGCCAGCGGTGCAGCAGCACGAAGGCGGCCAGCGCCAGCGCCGGGAGCATCGACATCGTGTGGTTCGCCCACCCCAACCCGAGCAGGAGCGCGATGAGCAGGAGAAGACGGTTGCCGCGCACGGCGTCCGCCCGGTCCATCCAGACCATGGCGAGGTAGCTCACGAGGGCCACGACGAACATCGAGAGGGGATAGACCTTCTCGTTCAGGTTCGACTGCGTCCACACGGTGAAGGCGGTGGCTCCGATCCATACGGCCGCGATCGCGGCGACGAGCACCTCGTGCCGGTTCTCCCGGAAGCGCCCGACGATTCGGACAACGGCCAGGAACCAGAAGAAGCTCGCCCCGGCGGAAAGCGTGGCGCCGAGCGCGTTGATCCGCAGCGCGACGGGGAGGCCCGTAAACCCGGTCAGGAGGTCCCACACGCGACCGACGACGACGAAGAGCGGATTCCCCGGCGGGTGGGGGAGCCCGAGGATGTGCGCGGTGGTCACGTACTCCGACGCGTCCCAGAACCCGACCGTCGGAGCCAGCGTCAGGAGGTAGAGAACCCAGATCGCGGACGCGGTCAGCAGCCCCCAGGCCCGCAGCGTCAATGGGCCGACCTTCTCCCGCTGCACGTCAGTGTGGTGTCGCGACATCACACTCAGTTCGCGGGGGCGCCGAGACCCGCAAGGAACCCGAAGCGGTCCGCGCGCTGATACGCCTGTTCGGCGGCTTCCACGTCGCCCAGGTGCTCCTCCGTCATCCCCTGGAGGTAGTACGCGAGATAGTACTGGGCCGGGATGCTCGACTGGGTGGACGGCTCGGGCCACTCCTCCCATTCCAGCACGTCTTCGACCTCGAACACCTCCCACAGCAGTTCCGCCGTGCGCGACCGGTCGTTCCACGTCGGCGAGATCGTGTTCGGCATGTACTCGCGCAGGTCCACGAGGTCGTCGGTCGCCTCCAGCGGCGCGTTCACGAGCTTGAAGGCGAGCCCCTGCCGGACGAGGTGCGGCTGCAACCCCCACTTCCCGTACACCGGCGGGGCGGTGGCCGCGAAGTAGACCGGCCGGTCCCCGAGCGACTGCTGCATGATGTGGAACACGAGGATGTCGGGGTACAGGACCGAGTCCCCGGCGCGCACGGTCGCCGTCACCGCGCTTGAGACCCGGAACGCCGTGTCCCGGGCGATCGCGATCCCCGGCGTGAGTCCGTCGATCTGCTCGTCGGTCAGGGCGATGATCGAGCGCGAGGGGGGCGTCGCTTCCGCGTCGGCGTACGGGCTCGCCGCATTCGCCTCATCGAAGGGGCGCTGGCACACGACGGTCGTCGGGGAATCCGCCGCGGACACCCCCGGCTCACACGGCGTCGTCAGCGACCTCAACTGCTTGGGATACCAGTCCGTCCCGAGGTAGGAGTGGACGATGACGGTCACGTCGCGCCGAATCCCCTCCACCTCCTGCAGGTACCAGAGCGGGAACGTGTCGTTGTCCCCGTTGGTGAACAGCACCGCGTACGGCTCCACCGACTGCAGGATGTTGTACGCCCAGTCGCGGGCCGCGCTGTCCTCCGTCCGGTCCGCGCGCGCGAAGTTGAAGAAGAAGGGGACGAGCGCGACCGCGAGGATCGGCGCCGCCCTCCGGTGCCGCGCGCTGAATCCGGCCGGGTGGCCCTCGGGCAGACTTGTTCTTTCCGGGGACACCACGCTCCTCTGCCCGGCCGGGACGGTCCAGTTGCCCCACAGCGCGACGAGCCCCAGTCCGGCGTAGATCCCCCATAGCTGGAAGCCGATGATGTAGAAGTAGTCCCGCTCCCGGACCTCGTGCTGGAGGATGTTCGGCACCTCCTCCAGGTAGAGGGAGTAGCCGTGCTTGAAATTCAGGTAGTAGACGAGGAGCAGGGTGACCGTGAAGAAGAGCGTGCCCGCGTAGACGAAAGTCTTCCGGTCGCTCCGGAAGTGGGTCCACAGACCGAGGAGCGCGAGGAAGAGGAAGATCATGCTGACGGCGACCCGGCCGCCCGGCGGCAGCGAGCGCGCCCATTGCCAGTCGAAGTACTGCCAGTAGTTCGCGTACTGGCGGTGAAGCGGAGCCTGGCGCTGCGTGACCGGCCCCGGGCCGTACTGGTCGCGGATGAGCGAGAGCGCGAGCGGCTCGCACGCCACCGAGATCTTGCTGTTCCCGAACCGGTCGTCGATCACGCTCGGCGTGACGGCCGAGAGGAGCGTCGGACACTCCGGGTCCGCCTCGTCGATGATCGGGTTCTGCGCCGACCGGATGGGAACGAAAAGGAGCTGCACCGAGTAGCCGACCGCGAAGAGCGCGACCCCCAGCCCGAGGACGCGCGGGTTCAGCGCGGCCCGCCATCGGTGCAGGAGGACGAAGAGCGCCAGCGCCGGACCCGGCAGCAGCGACATCGTGTGGTTCGACCAGCCCAGACCGAGCAGAAGCGCGATCAGCACGAGCAGCCGGTTCCCCCGCGCCGAATCCGCCTCGTCCACCCACAGCATCGTCAGGTAGCTCACGAGCGAGACGACGAAGAGCGAGAGCGTGTAGACCTTCTCGTTCAGATTCGACTGGGTCCACACGGTGAAGGCCGTGGCCCCGATCCACACCGCGACCATCGAAGCCACGAGGATCTCGTGCCGGTTCTGCCGGAAATGCGCGACCATGCGCGCCACCGCGAGGAACGAGAAGAAGCTCGCCCCGGCGGAGAGCGTGGCGCTGAGGATGTTGATGCGCAGCGCGACCGGGAGTCCCGTGAACTCGAGCAGCACCGTCCACACGCGCCCGACGAGGACGAATCCCGGATTCCCCGGCGGGTGCGGGAGCCCGAGGATGTGCGCCGTCGTCACGTACTCCGACGTGTCCCAGAACCCGGTCGTCGGCGCGATCGTCAGCAGGTAGAGGGCCCACACGGCGAGGGCCGTCACGAGTCCCCACAGACGCAGCGTCAGCGGACCGATCTTCTCGCGCTCGATGCCGTTCATCACGCCTCTGCCAAGCTCCTCTGCTCAGGAAGTTCGCGCGGGAAGATACCGCCTCCCCAGCTTTGCCGCCGCACCCGCAACACCTATTCTCATGACTGAGCCAGGGCCGCGGCGCTCCGCCCGCCCTACCACCCAGTCGGCGACCCAGATCGCCGGGAGGTCAGTTGTGGACCTGCGATGCACGGCGGTGTTCCGGAAAGTTCCTGAAGGCTACATCGCCTTCATCGAGGAGTTTCCCGGCGCCAACACCCAGGGCGCTTCGCTCGAAGAAGCGCGGTCCAACCTCCGCGAAGCCATCGCCCTGGTGATCGAAGCCAACCGGGAAATGGCCCGCGAGGACGTCGGCGGCCGCACGGTCATAAGAGAGCCCATCACCGTCACGGCGTGAAGCGCCGGGCTTTGCTGCGGCACCTGACACGGCACGGTTGCGCCTTCCTGCGTGAGGGCGGCAACCACACGCTCTACATCAACCCGACGGCCAAGAAGGTCTCGACGATCCCCCGACACAACGAGATCAACCGGGACCTCGCCCGAAAGATCTGCAAGGACCTCCAAGTTCCCCGGCCTCCCGACAGCTGAAATGGCGAGCGGCTCGCGAGACGTCGCGCTTCACGAACCGGAGCGGGTGAGGGGCCAGAGTTGGACGTATTCGATCTGGAATTCGTCGTAGGTGGCGCCGAGGAGGTAGTCGGGGCCGATCTCGAAGATGCGCAGACCCGGCGGGGTCTCCAGGAGACCGAGGACCCGGCCCGCGGGGTCGAATACGGTCCAGATCCGGCGCGTTTCGCCATAGTGGCGGTATTCCTCGACCCAGAGATGCTCGAGTTCATCTACGCGGACGCTAGTGAAGGCCGGGAAGGCGTCCGTCAGCGGCATGTCGGCCACGTCGGCCAGCGCGGCGGACCGTTCCGGGCCGGACAGGTTCTCGTACCGCCGGGCGAAATGGGCGTTGAGGCCCGCGCGGGTCGGGCGCCGGGCCTCGTGCTCCAGCCGCACGATCCTCGCCAGCCGGCCGTCGGTGGCGTGGGCGCGGAATTCGTAGCGGTCGTTCGTGCCCAGCACGACCAGGTCGCCCCACACGGCGGAGATCGGGTTGCGGCCGAAGGGGTGCGGCCGGACGGACATGTCTTCGGCACTGGCCGCCCACTCGCTGCCGGGATGCGTGCCCAGCGTCGCATGCACGCCGCCGTCCGGCTCGACGACCGCGTACTCCACCTCCCGCCGCGACAGGCCGTCCGGGAACTCGCCACCGGTGAAGCGAAACCCGGATGAGGACACGACGACCAGCTTCCCGTCCGGCAGAACTCCGGCCAGGCTCTGGTAGGGATCCGGCAGCCGCGAGGTGCGGCCGAGTTCTCCGTTTGCGTCGAAGACGGAGAACCGCCGCTCGCCAGTGTCCGACGCCGAGATGGAGTCGCCGGGCCAGGCCCCGACTCCGGAAGGAGCGCCGAGGCTGAACTCCCCCGGCCCCTCGCCCTGCCCTCCCCAGGACTGCAGATGGGTCCCGGAGGCGTCGAACGCCCGCAGTTCGCCGGAACCCGCGTTGGCGACGAGGATCCTTCCATCCGGCAGGCGCGTCGCGTCCGCCACCCGAAACAGTTCGTACGCGGGGTCGCCCTCGACGGCCCCGATCGAGAGCGCGGGCTCCGCCCCGATCCTCCAGCCGACCCGCGTGTCCGCCGCGGGCGCCTCGTTCTCCACGATCGTCACACCCGCACTGTCCCGCACCACCGCCTGAAGGCCCGCGCTCGCCCCCTGTGCGCCGCCGTACGCAGCGAAGGAGGCCGCCGTCGCGAATAACCCGCCGCAAACGATGTGCCGCGTGGCGTGCCGCATGGTGTGCCACTCCGGATTCCGGGGTCTCACATACGTCCTCCAATATCCTGCAGTGCCGTGGGAAGGGGGTAGAGGGAGACGTATTCGATGTCGAGTTCGTCTTGCTCAATGACGATGAGATGCCGCTCGCCAACGCGGGTCAGCCTGGTGCGCGCGGGGAGCGCGATGCGACCGAGAAGACGCCCTGCGCCGTCAAAGGCGAGCCAGCGCTCGCCGTCCGGATCGCCGGGGCGGCTCCACTCCTGCACCCAGAGGCCGCCGGCCGGAGTGGCGCGAAGTCCGGACACGGTACCGAACGCCTCGGCGGCCGGCGCGGCGTCGAAGAACCTCGCCGCCTGCTGCCGCGCCTCGGGGGGCGCGCCCTGGATCGTCTCCTCCCGCGCCGCGTCCACGTGCGCCCGGGTGACGGTCCGGTCGCGCCCCGTCCAGCGGATCCGTCGGGTCAGCCGCCCGTCGGGATCCAGGATCCTGACCTCGTACGCGTTGCCCGTCGTCAGCGCGATGGCGTCGTCCAGGGCCGCCGCACCGGCCAGACCTTCGAAGTGCCGGGGCAGGAGCCGCGTTTCCCCCCCGATGTCGACGGGTCCGAGGTGCCATCCCGGGACGTTGAACACCGTGTCCCGCAGCGCTCCGGACCCGGTGTAGCGGAGGCCGATGAGCGGCGACCAGGCGAAGTCCCGCGCTCGCGTCATCAGCAGGCTGGTAACGAGTACGGTCCCGTCCCGGAAGCGCCCTCCGGGCAGCGGGGCGGCCGGGAGCGGGCGCATCGGGTTTACCGAGAGGAAGCTCCCGCCCGCGGTCCAGTAGGCGAGGCGTCGATTGCGCCAGTCATAGATGACGAGGGAATCCGACCCCGCCTTCCACACCCTCTGCGGGAGACCGAATTCGCGCGGGCCTTCGCCGAGAGACCCGAAGTGCGCCCGGAGCGTGCCATCTGTGGCGAAGATGCGGATCAGGGGCTCGATCTGGCTCACCACGACGACGGATCCGTCGTCCAGTTCGAGGGCGTCGGGGACGCGGAACATCTGGTATTCGGGCGGACCGTCCTGTCTTCCCAGGCGCAACGTCGCCGGCCCCGGCAGGCCGAACTCCGGGATATCGCCGCGGTTCTCGACGATCTCGACGCCCGCGCTGTCGCGTACCTGGAAGTCCTGGGGCGAGGCGCCGGACGCCGTATCGCATCGGATCCACAAGGCGGCGGCAACCAGGATCGTCGTCCTGCGGACGTTGTTCATGTGTTCCTCCCGCTACGGGATTCGGGTGAAGCGGACGCGGGCGGCGCGCGAGACGTCGAGCGAGTCGCGCGTCGTGCCGTAGAGTTCCGTTTCGGTGACCCAGGCGGGGTATGCGAGGTTGCTGACCCCGCGCGGCCAGCGGTATCGCGCCTCCAGCGTGCCCTCGCGATAGACGTCGGCCTCGCGCATCTCATCTCCGTCGACCCCCGTCTTCTCCACCCACAGCCGGCCGGCGCGGTCGAAGAAGAGTTCGGCCAGGACCGGCTTGCGGTCGGGGACACCGAACGGATGGTCGCGCAGGTCGAACCTCTCCTTCTCCTGGTCGATCCGGGCCTGCGCGCGGCGGCGCTCGTCCGGACTCAACTCCGGTCCCTGCAGCGGCGCCTCGAGGCGCGACGTGCTCCCGTCGGGATGGTGGAGCGCGATCGCGTACGCGGAGTTGACGGCCGTGGCCCACCAGCCGCCCGACCCGTGCCCGTGAATCCACAGCGGACCGAAGGGCTGGTAGACGAAGAATGTGGCGGCCTGATCTCCTATCCTGATGTCGACGGGGCTGAAGCCGGTGGCCTGCTCCTCGGCCGTGGCCATCGGGACCGTGTCCACGGCCATGCCCGGACCCAGGTGGAAGCGCGTGAGCCGGGTTTCGCCGGCCGCCATGCCGAGGTCCACGAGCCGGCCCTCGGCGTCGAAGGTGACCGGAGCGACCAGGTTGAAGGAGGCGTTGACGCTCCTGAGGCTGCGCGCGTACTCCGCGCCGTCGTCGCCGAGCCTGAACGCGCTGTAGCGGGCGCTCTCCCGCACCCACAGGAGTCCATCGGGCCCGAACGTCATGCAGCAGGGGTTCGTCAGCTCGCCGGGACCGTCCCCCTGGCCTCCCAAACGGAAGGCGAAGCGCCCGTCCGCCTCGAACACCCGCACCTCGTGCGTCTGGTAGTCCGCGACGATCACCCGCCCGCGGTCGTCCGCCACCACGGAGCCGATTCTCGTGAACAGGTACGGATCTTCTCCCTCGACTTCGCCGATCTCGAGGTCGATCGCCCCTTCGAAGACCGGGACCTCGGGAGGCGGAGCGGGGGGTTCATCGGCGCACGCGGCGACGCCGGCGAACAGCACGACCGCGACCGCGAGGAGCACGACCCTCACCGGGATTCCGGGCTTCACGAGCCGGAGCGGTCGAGAGGCCAGGATTCGACGTACTCGACGTCGAGTTCGTCATCCCGCGAGCCGAGGATGTAGTCCTCGCCGATCTCCTCGACGGAGAAGCTCCCCGGCATCTCGACCAGGCCGAGGACGCGGCCCTCCGGATCGAACACGGTCCACAGCCGGTGCTGCTCTCCCGGAAGCCGGTACTCCCGGACCCAGAGGTAACCCAGCCGGTCGACGCGCACCGAGGCGAAGGCGGGGAACGCCTCGACGAGCGGCATGTCGCCGACCGCGTCCAGCGCCTCGGGACGGTCGGGGTTCTGCCGGGCCACAGCGTCCCGCAGGTCGCCCCGCGTCGGTGCGCGGACCTCGTGGTCGAGGCGGACGATCCTCGCCAGCGGCCCGTCGGGCCGGTACGCGCGGATCTCGTACTCGTCGTTGGTGGTCATGACGACCAGGTCCCCCCACGTGAACTGGAACGAGCTTCGGGGGAAGGGATAGGGGCGTGGAAAAGGCGACCCGTCGACCGTGTTGACCATGTACAGTTCCGATCCGCGGTACGCTCCCAGATCCCGCTGCACGCTCCCGTCCGCCTGGAGGATGCCATACTCCACATCCGGTCGGATGATCTCCGAGGTGCCCGGCTCACCGCGCTCGAACGTCGTGAGAGTGGCGGCGAAGACGCTCCCGTCGGTCAGCGGTCCGACGACCGACCGGTAGCCGCCTTCCGGCCTGAGAGCGCGGCCGAACGTTCCATCCGTGGAGAAGATCGAGATCCGGCCGCTGAACGGATCTCTGGCCATCAGCGAGTCGCCCGGCCACGGTTCCAGTCCACTTGGAGCCATGGCTCCGAATTCGCCGGGACCGTCGCCCTGGCCACCCCACGACGCGAGGTGGACGCCGTTCGCGTCGTACACGCGGAGTTCGCCGGTCCCCGCGTTGGCAACCACGATCCGTCCGTCCGAGAGGCGCATCGCGCCGCCGACGCGGAAGAGTTCGTAGGCGGGGTCACCCTCCGCCGTCCCGATCGACACGGTGGCCTCGAGACCCACCCGCCACCCCAGCCGCGAGTCGAGCGGAGGCCGCTGGTTTTCGACGATCGTAACCCCGGCACTGTCACGCACCGTGCTTTGCAGGCCGCCACCGTCGCCGCCGCCGCCGCACGCCGCAGAGAGGGAGCCGAGGATGAGCGCGGGCGTGGCCCGCAGCGTCCGCATCGTTCGCGCCATTCGGATTGTCATGACGTGTCCAGGGAAGGAAGGCGGGGTCGGTTCAGCCGCACCGAACCGGAGACACGATCAACGACGCCTTGGTTGCGCGGAGATGAGCTCGTACACGGCGACGCTTTCTACGTCCAGGTTGTCGCGGAGGACGGCGAGGACGAGGTCTTCGGTCACGTCGAGGATTCGGAAGCGGGGTGGGGTCTCGACCGTGCCCAGCCACTCGCCGTCGGGGGAGATGACGGTGTAGGGCGAGCCCTCTTCCGGGTAGGCCGGGCGGTAGGAGGGCAGCCATACGTTGCCGTCGGCGTCGGCGAAGGGGATGCCGAAGAACGGCACCGGCTGGCCGATCATGGCGCGATACGCGGCCATGTCTTCCCGGATGATATCCTCGCGCCGAGCTTCGGACCCTACGCGGTGCCTGCGGTAGAGCATCCGCATGTAGGCCTCGCCGTGCTCCAGGAGTTCCGCGGCGAGCAGGTTGGGCCCGGGCCGCCATCGCACGATCTGGGATATCGCGCCGTCCGGCAGGCGCCAGGTGATCTCGGGCCTGTCGGATCGGGTGTAGACGAACTGCCCCGCGGCCACCGTCACCTCGCCCATGGGCCGGATGATCGGGGCTTCCTCTCCCGACCGCTGCCTCGGGAAGTGGTCGTACGACGCGACCGTGTCGAGGGCGCCGGTCTCGGTATCGAAGAGGGTCATGTGCCCGGCGAGCCACTCGTCCTCGATATCGATCCAGAGACTGGCAGGGTGTCGGTTCCAGAGCAGCAGCTCGCCGGATGGGCGGATCCCGGCCACGCCGAAGTGCCCGGCCCGGGGGAGGCTTGAGATGCGCGCGACCGAATCACCGACGAAGAGCGTGAGGCGGGACAGACGATCATCGGGCACGAGGACGCTGTCCTGGCCCTGGACGAACACCGCGTGGGGGGAGATGACTTCGCCCGGTCCCTCTCCGGCGGTGGCGAGCACCTCGTGCGTCGTGCCGTCCGGACTCAGGACGACCATGCCGCTGTACCAGGCGACGACGGCGCTTCCATCCGGCAGGAGCCGGCCGGCGTCGACGAACTGGAATTCGTAGTCGCCGGGGTTCGCCCCGTGCCGGTACCGCGGTTCCGCCGCGAGGCCGAAGGGCGCCTCGCCCTCCGGCCGGCCGGCATACTCGACGATCCGCACGCCGGCGCTGTCCCGGACCTGGACCCCGATGTCGTCGGTAAGCCGGGGCTCCCCCCCGCAGGCGGCGAAGGTCGCCGCCAGGACCGGTATGCGGCTCGGCGCGAGTAGGCGGCTCAGCGGCTGTGCGCGGTGCCTCACCGGGCGAAGGGCAAGTCGGCGATGTCGTACCAGTCGAGCGCTCGATCGGGAATCCCGTCGCCGTCGTCCGGGCCGACCTGCCGGTCCACCAGCACGACCAGCGTCGAGCCCAGGATGTCGAAGGCGCGGAGCCGATCGCGGACCCGCACCGACCCGAGGTAGGCGGCATCCTCGTACACGTCCAGCCAGGACCATTCGTGCTGGTCGCGCTGGGTGGCGATCCAGTAGCGGTTGGCGGCGTCGAACAACTGCTCGCCCGCGCGCAGGTAGTAGTTCTTCGGAGTGGCGCGGTAGCGCTCCAACGCCTCGTCGATGGCGGGCGTGCGCGGGAGACCCTGCGACCTGTTGAGGGCCAGGAGTTCCTCTTCCGTCCGGGCCACGTCCTGCTCGTTCGGGAGTTCCGGGACGTACAGCGGCGCGCGGAGCACGGTGGCGTCGCCGGCGCCGCCGACGAAGATCAGGTGCCCCTCGCAGGCCACGAACGCCCAGCCCCCGGCCGGGTCCGGGATGCCGTGGACGACTTGCTCGCACTCGATGTCCCACGGCCCGGGCGGCGACTCTTCCTGCCCCACGACCCCCCCGGAGGCGAGGTCCACATCGTACCGGGTCATCAGCGATCCGGACATCCGGCCGAGCATCACCATGTAGTCCAGCGACACGCCTGAAACGGCGGCCTCGAACGACGGGAAGGGCTGGAATACCTCCGGCAGCATCACATCCAACACCCAGACGCCCGATGGCTCGAAGACCGTGAAGCGGCCCAGGTCGGAATCCACCACGCCGACGGTTCCCGCCTCTCCGCGCGCGAGATACGCGGGGTCGATGAACTCGCCGGGACCTTCGCCCTCGCGTCCGAAGACTCCGACGACGCGGCCTCCCCCGTCCACGCAGCGGACCTGCCCCTCGTAGGAGTCGATGACGCAGGCCGTACGCTCGTCCGCGAGCAGCGCGACTTCCTCGCTCTCGCTCAGCGGTACGGCCGCCGTGCTGATGAGTTCGGGCGTGAAGACGCCCGAGCCCGCGGCGTCACCCCGACCGCACGCCGCTGCGAAGGCCAGGAGTGGAAGCCACGCGGTTCCGCGAATCCCTTGCACGCGGCTCATCATGGCTTTTCGAGGGAATAGAGGCGGACGTATTCGATGTCCTGCGCATCGCGCCATACGCCGAGCAGGTAGTCGTCGCCGATCTGGAGGCCGGGGGCCATGTCCGCGGTGAACCCTCGGCGCAACCCGGACGGCACGGAGACGGCGCCCAGCCAGGTGCCGTCGGCGGCGAAGACCTCGAAGGGCCCGACATCGATCCCCGCGCCGAAGAACGGCTCCACCCAGAGGTTTCCCGCCTCATCCAGTCGGATGGAACGCAGGATCGGGAGCGTCGGAGCTCTGGGATCGTCGCGCCGGCCCCGCCCCATCTCCTCCGCCTGCTCGCGGGAAACGCCGCCGTAGGTGACGTTCGTCTCGATGTACTCCTCGATCTCAGCGTCCACGTGGGCGCTCGTGACTGGAGTGGGCGCGATGTCGCGGCGAAGGATGCGCTCGGCCCCGCTGTCCCCGAGGGAGATCGATCGTATGTGGAACGCCTCCGTATCGACCGCCGCGAGCCACCCGGGAGCGACGGCGAACCGCGGCTCCTTTCCGAAGTCGTAGGCCATAAAGGCGACACTCTCACCGTATTGCCGTACCACCTGCTCGGCGCCGGGGAAGTCCGAGACCGCCTCGATCGCCCCGTCGGCCAAGTCGACCGTTGCGACTCTGATGTCGGGCCATCTCACGACCCCTCCCTCCGGGATATCGGTACGATCCGCGAAGGACATGACGAGCTTGCGACCGGAGACGCCGAGTGCCCTCCACGGCATGAACCCGCGCCACGGCGATTCGACCGTGAGCGTGCGGACGCGTTCGCCCGCCGCGTCGAAGATCTGCACGCGTTGCAACGCGAGGTCGTACGAGACCAGGGAGTCGCCGGAGAGCGCGCCCAGGAAGGAGAGAAACTGGTGTTCGCCGGGGCCTTCGCCTTCTCCGGCCGCGCGCCACACGAAGGTCCCGCCGGGATCGTAGCGGCGGAGTTCGCCGGAGCCCCCGTCGCCGAGCACGATGTCGCCGGAACTGAGGCGGACCGCCCCGACGACACCGTCGAGCTCGTAGTCGGGATCTCCGGTCGCGGCCCCGATCTGGAGCAGCGGCGGCTCGCCCACCGTCCAGCCCCCGCCCGGACCCCAAGCCGACTCGACCGCCGTGGCGACCGCGACGCCGGCGGAATCCGAGTGCAGCGTGCCCGCCGGCGCCCCCGCCGAATCGCAGGCCTGCGCGGCGAGTGCGGCCAGCAGGGGAACGAAGGCGCTACGGCCGTGCCTCATGCCGCGGCCTCGTTTCAGCCGGGTCGCCTGGGCACCGTATCGGCGGCCGGAGGAATCACCGTATCCGCGGCCGGGGGGCTCAGCAATTCGAGGAGGAAGTCGACCGCCTCCTCCGATCCGGTGCGGCCGAGCCAGTAGATGCCGCGCTCGCGCACCTCCTGGTCCGGTTCGTTGCGGATCAGTTCCATCAGGACCCGGGGGGCGTCGGAGTCGGAATCGGCCCGCTCGAAGATGGCGTAGATGGCCTGCATCTTCAGGAAGGGCTCCGAAATCTCGCCGTAGAGGTCGGCAAGGTACGCCACCGTCACCGTCGGGTGACCCGCCCACGCGGTGAAAGCTTCCTCGCGCACGTCCTCGGACTCCTCCGTGTCGAAGGCGACGGAGCGCGCCCAGGCGGCGGTTTCCATGTCCTCCTCTTCGCGCACCTTTCGTTGCACGGCCCAGAACACCGAACCCTTGAGGACGTCCGCATGGAGTCGTTCGTAGACCGGAATGAAGGCGGCGGCATGCACGTCATCCCGACGGCCCATCGCTCTGATCGCCGCGCTGCGGATGCTCTCCGACTTCGATTCATCGAGGGCCGCGTCGAGGAGCGCATTCACGGCCCCGTTGCGAAGGCCATACTGCATCCAGGCGGCACCGGTCGTCGTCCCCTCGAACGCACTCCTGCGAAGGGCTTCGATCGCGTCGCTCTGCATGGCGTAGTCGTCCGAGTGCTCGAGCGTCCGCTTGAGCACCTGGTACACATCCCAGGAGTTGAAACGCCACATTTCCTGCAGCGCGTGCCGGCGGACGGACCTCTCCGAATGGGTCTCGAAGATGCCGAGGAGAACGTCCTCCGCATCGTCGGTTTCCTCTCTCGCGATGAGTCCGACGGCCTCCTCGTGTAGCCGCGTCGAACACTCGTCGTCACGGGCCAGGACGCCGCGAAGCACCTGCATCCGGTTGATCTCGTAGCGCATGACCGCTTCGAGCGCCGCCAACTGCACTGACACGTCGTCGCACGTTCCTCGCTCCTGCGACGCGGCGCGCAGGGCCTCCTGGTATTCCGCCCGCTGCCAGTCGTAGTCCGGGACCGTCCGCGCGTCGTAGTCCGGGACCGTCCGCGCGTAGTCCGCAACCAGCCGCTCGAAATCGGTGATCCTCTCCGAGGATTCCGCCAATCGCTGGAGGTAGTCCTCCGCCGCGTCTTGTGCGTCCGGCGCGTCCGGCTCGCCCAGTGCGTCCGGCTCGCCCTGAGCGTCGGCCAGCGAATCGGCGGCCAGCGAGTCCGGCACAGCCGTCAGGTCTGCCACTCGGACAGGAAGCGTGAGGGTGCGGTCCCCCACCTCCATGGGCATCACGCGAAAGCCGGGCGTCGTGGCGAAGTCGAGGGTTTCCTCCGCCTCGCGCAGCAGCCGCTCCGCATCGCCGGCGTCGCCCTGCGACGCAAGCTGGCCCCGGATCTCGAATTGCAGGGCCCGCGCGTCATGGTACAGCCGCCCGGCCTCCCTGTGCAGGCGAGGCTCGGCCTGGCGCGCCTCGGGGAACCCGACCATCAGTATTTCGAGCAGCAACTGCGCCTCGGCCAGGTCGCCGAGGCGATAGCGGGCGAACGCCTCCCAATAGTAGGAATCGGGCTCGAACGGGGGCGTCGTCAGCGCGGATTCGGTCCGCACCGCCTGGAAGAGCGCCACCGCGCGCTCGAACTCCTCCGCGTTGATGGCGCGACGCGCCTCGAGGAATCGCGCCACCTCTCCCTGCTGGACGGTCTGCGCGGCAAGGGTTCCCGCCCCGAGCACGGGCAGCGCATCGCCCGCGGGGGCGGCGTCCACGATCGTGAGGCCGGCCAGCAGCAGTCCGGTCCACGTCAAGTGCCTTACGCGATTATTCATGGTATGCCTCCGTACGGTTCATTCACGTGCCGCTTCATGTGCCGCTCGCGGACCGCAGCCGCATCAGCGTCGCCTGCCGTTCCATGCTCTCGCGGGCCAGTTCGCGCTCGAAGTCCGGGGCGTCCGGGCCGAGGCGCGCGATCTGCACGAGGACGAGTTCGAGATCCTGCAGCAGTGCCCGCTCCCGCTGGCCTTCCGCGGCGGGCGTGTTGAGCAGCGAACGGGTCTCGACCAGGAACTCGCGCGCCCACCTGGCGAGGTCGCGCTGCGATTCGTCGGTCCCGATATCCGTGCGGAACGCGACCAGCAGGGCCTGGGTCCGGTCCAGGTGACGAGAGATCCGGGACATGTCGTATTCGTCGGCGGCGGCGCGGACGGGCGGGTTCGCTGCGGCCCGGCCCGTCGCGGCCGGGGCCGGGTCGGCGGCCGGCGGCGGATCGGCCGCCGCGAACTGCCGGTTCGTCTCCAGCGGCTCCTCGAGGACGGAAAGCGCCAGCGCCTCCTCGGCGGCCGTCGGAGCGAGGGGGCCGGAGTCGGTCGCGGCGACCGTTTCCGGCTCGGCGGGCACAGGCAGCTGCGAGCCGCGGTCGAGCGCCACGGCCAGCACGACCGAAGCGGCGGCGGCGCCCGTCAGCCACACCGAGGTCCGGCGGGGCCGCCGCGCGAGCGTCCGAGCCACGAAAAGCCGCAGCGGGCCGCGCGGCGCCGTGCGCGCGCCGGGGTTCTCCGGCTGCTGCGCGACCCACTCCGCCTCGATGCGTTCCCACATTGCCTCGCGCGGAGCGGGCGGCGGGTCGTGGTAGCCCAGCACATCGAAGGAGTGATCGACGGCGCGGCCGACGGCGTCGCCGACGCCGGCCGCGGCCCCCGTCACGTCCGCCGTCTCGGGCGAGTCGGGCACGGGCGGCGCCCCAAGCCGCGTTTCGATCCCGGCCCACATCGCTTCGACCGGGGTCTCCGGCGGGTCGTGGTAGTCGGCCGCCTCCCGGCGGACAAACCGGGCGAAGCGGCTCGCGTCGTCCATGCGATCCTTCAGCATGCCCATTCTCCCGCGAAATCCGCGAGCTTCTCCCTCAGGCGGCTGCGCGCCCGGAAGAGCTGTGACTTGGACGTCCCGGCCTTGATGCCGAGCATCGTCCCGATCTCCTCGTGCGTGTAGCCCTCGAGGTCGTGCAGCAGGAAGACGGTTCGATAGCCGGCGGGAAGCTCGTCGATGGCGCGGTGCAGCCGCTCCTTGACGTCGGGTTCGAGGCCGTGCACCCCGCGGGTCGAGCGCAGGTCGTCGTGAAGCGCGGTCTCGCGGCTGCGAAAGCGCTTCACCTTGCGGAGCCCGTTCAGCGACACCGTCGTGGCGATCGATCCCAGCCACGTCCCGAACGCGGCCTCGCCGCGAAACGTGTCGATCTTCGTGAACGCCCGCACGAACGTCTCCTGCGTGAAATCCTGGGCGAGATGGTCTTCGCCCGCGAACCGGTAGCAGATCCGGAACACGCGGTCGACGTGCGCGTCGTACAACGCGCGCGCCGCGTCCTGGTCTCCGTCCCTGAGCCGCTGAATGAGTTGCGGTTCCGTCACCGTGCCGGGATCTCCGGGTACACGTCGGTTCTTCCGCTTCTTCTGCTTCTGGACCGGTGACACAGGCAACCGGGGATTGGTTGCGCGGGGATCGGGCGGACCGCCGGAGGGGGAATCGACGGTCGGACCCGTGGGGCGACCGGACCGCGACGAGGATGCGCCGCGGCCGGTCGACCGGCGGGGTTCCGGGAGCGGTGGAGGCTCCCGGTCAGGCGCCCGGCGCTCTAGGCGACGGCGACCGCCGCGCCCTCCAGCACCTCGGCGATGTTCTCCAGCGCCCATTCCAGGCTCGCCTTCTCAATCGTGAGCGGAGGCGCGAACCGGATCACCTGCTCGTGCGTCTCCTTGGCGAGGATCCCGCGCGCCTGCAGCGCCTCGCAGAACGGACGCGCCGACCCCGACTCGTCCCGCACGACCACGCCGATGAACAGGCCGCGCCCGCGCACGTGGTCCACGTGCGGCGAATCGATCGCCTCCAGTTCTCCCTTGAACCAGGAGCCCAGTTCGTTCGACCGCCCGGCGAGATCCTCATCCCGGATCACGTCCAGCGCCGCCATCCCGACCGCCGCCCCGAGCGGATTTCCGCCGAAGGTCGAGCCGTGGTCTCCCGGATGGAACACGTCCATGATCTCGGAGTTCGCGAGGATCCCTGAGACAGGGAACACGCCCCCGCCGAGCGCTTTGCCGACGATCATGATGTCGCCGCGGTCCGCCTCCCAGTCGGCGCAGAACAGCTTGCCGGTCCGTCCCAGACCCGTCTGGATCTCGTCGTTGATCATGAGGACGCCGTTCGCGCGGCAGATCTCCAGCGCCCGCGCATAGAAACCATCCGGCGGCACGACGACGCCCGCCTCGCCCTGGATGGGCTCGACGAGGAAGCCGACGGTGTTCTCCGTGATCGCCGCCTCGAGCGCGTCCGCCTCGCCGTAGGGGATGGGCACGAAGCCCGGCGTGAAGGGACCGAACCCGAACGTGGATCCCTCATCCGAGGAGAACCCGACGATGGTCGTCGTCCGGCCGTGGAAGTTCTGCTCGCAGACGATGATCTCCGCCCGGTCCTCCGCCACGCCCTTTACGGTGTAGCCCCACTTGCGGGCCGCCTTGATCGCCGTCTCCACTCCCTCGGCGCCGGTGTTCATCGGCAGCGCGCGCTCGAACCCCGTCATCTCGCACAGCTTCTGGAGGAACGGGCCCATCCGGTCGTTGTGGAAGGCGCGCGACGTGAGCGTGAGCTTCTCCGCCTGCGCGCGCAGCGCCTCGATGATGCGCGGGTGGCGGTGTCCCTGGTTCACCGCGGAATAGGCGCTCAGCATGTCGAGGTACTTCCTGCCCTCGACGTCCCACACCCACTCGCCTTCGCCGCGCTCGAGCACGACGGGAAGCGGGTGGTAGTTGTGGGCGCTCCACGTGTCGACCTGAGAGATGTAATCGCTGGTGTTCATCGCTTCCTCATTGGGCTGCCGAGCAGTACTCGGCCCGCGGTTGGACCTGAACCCCGTCGAGGGACGGGCACCGTTCTCGCCGGATCGAACCGGACCTGAAAGGGTAGGCATCGATCCGACCTCCGACAAGGTAGGCTGCCACGCTACTGCCGGGTGCCCGTCCCATGCCGCGGGCTGCTACCTTGGGCGCATGAGCGACGCTTCCGCCATCCCCGACTTTACCGAATTCTCCCGCCTCGCCGAGCCCGGGCGGATGGTTCCCGTGGCCATCGAAATCCCGTTCGATCTGGACACTCCGGTTACGGCGTTCTCGAAGCTGCGACGCGGCCCGTTCTCCTTCCTCCTCGAGTCGGTCGAGGGAGGGGAACGCTGGGCGCGATTCAGCTTCGTCGGCTCCGAACCCCGGGAAGCGT
This sequence comes from Candidatus Palauibacter polyketidifaciens, assembly GCF_947581785.1. Classification (NCBI taxonomy): domain Bacteria; kingdom Pseudomonadati; phylum Gemmatimonadota; class Gemmatimonadia; order Candidatus Palauibacterales; family Candidatus Palauibacteraceae; genus Candidatus Palauibacter; species Candidatus Palauibacter polyketidifaciens. The sequence goes on from NZ_CANPVO010000020.1 coordinate 29,451, forward strand.
GGCGGCTCGACGGTTCGGAGACCCGGCTCTGGACGCCCGCGGCGGGTTGGGGCGAGCCCGAGACCACGAGCGACCCCTTCGGCGCCTTCGAGGCATGGATCGCGCGGTACGAGCCCGTCGAGATCGCGGGCCTGCCGCGGTTCTGGGGCGGGGCCGTCGGGTTCTTCGGCTACGACACGGTGCGCTGGATCGAGCGGCTGCCGGACGCGCCTCCGGACGACCTCGGCGTGCCGGACGCCTGCTTCATGGCGACGGAGCGCATGCTCATCGTAGACAACCTGTATTCCCGCGCCTTCGCCATCGCGGCCGTGCCGGTCACGCCCGACGACGACCCGGCCGAGCTGTACGGGAACGCCGTGGATCGACTCGCCGACTGGGTAGGCGGCCTGGAGAGAGCGCACGGGCTGGGGCCGCTCGGCAACGGCGGCGAGGCGAGCACGCCGGAGGTGGTCGGAAACCGCTCGCGGGACGACTACGAGGCGGCCGTCGAGCGCATCCGCGAGTACATCGTGGCGGGGGACGCGTACCAGGTCGTGGTCTCGCAGCGCGCCGGCGCCCGTTACGCGGGCGATCCTCTGGAACTCTACCGCGCCCTCCGTCGCAGCAATCCATCCCCCTATCTCTTCTTCATCGAACTGGACGGCATGCGCCTCATCGGTTCATCCCCCGAGACACTCGTCCGGGTGGAAGACGGGATGGTGACCGTCCGCCCGATCGCCGGGACGCGTCCGCGCGGAGCCACGCCGCGCGAGGACGAACGCCACGCGCGCGAGCTGCTCGCCGACGAGAAGGAGCGGGCGGAACACCTCATGCTGGTGGATCTCGGCCGCAATGATGTGAGCCGCGTCGCCCGTCCCGGCTCCGTCGAGGTGTCGCGCTTCATGGAGATCGAGCGCTACAGCCACGTCATGCACCTCGTGAGCGAGGTGGCCGGTTCGCTGAAGGTCGGAGCCGACGCCGTCGATGCCTTCAAGGCCTGCTTCCCCGCCGGCACGCTCACCGGCGCCCCGAAGGTGCGGGCGATGGAGATCGTCGATGAACTCGAACCGACGCGGCGCGGGCCCTACGGGGGGGCGGCGGGCTACGTCGGTTACGGCGCGACGAGCCTCGACATGGCCATCGTCATCCGCACGCTGCTCTCCGTCGGGGAACGCGTGTACGCGCAGGCCGGGGCCGGGATCGTCTACGACTCGGAACCCGCGCGCGAGTGGGAAGAGACCCGCCACAAGGCCCGCGTCCTCCTGGAGGCCCTGACGAAGGTCTAGCGGGGTGTCGCTAGCGCGCGAGGCGCTCCTCGCGGGCGACGATGGGGTCGATCTGGTCGGCGTATTCCTCGGCATAGGCGAGGGCTTCCTCGAGCGCCTCCGTCCGCGTCCCGGCGAAGCGCTGGCCCACGGCAGCGCTCATCGCCCGGCCTGGTCCGGCGGCCGCCGCGATCTCCCAGACCTCCGGCCCGCCGCGGAGCGCCGCGCGCCGGCCCGCCCGCGTCTCCCGGAACTCGATCTGCGGGAATCGCTGCACGGCGAGCCACTCCAGCAGGATGTTTCTGAGCCCTTCCGAGGGAGTCCATTGCTGCTCGAGGAACACCCGTTCGAGTTCCGACTCGATCTCGCGTGAGACACGCGTGCAGAGAGGACGGGGCAGAGGCATGTATACATGGTATACCATCCTCCGGAGACGTGCCAGTCCGGGCGGAGCCCGCGGCGCGGCGGCGAACCTCGGTGTAACCCTTTCGCCATTCGCGGCGTCTACGGGTGTATCGGGGGGCGCTGCCGCTCCCTGAAGTCGGATGGAACCGGAACGACGTAACGCGCTTCGGCCTCGGTTTCGCACCCGGTTTCGGCCCTGGACAGGAGACGACGCGACCATGGCAACCCTGAACGTATGCGGAATCCGGCAGCGAATCGGCGGCCTGTTGGCACTGACGCTCGCGATCGCGGGCCCGGCCCCGGCTCACGCCCAGTCGGAGACGGGCGCCGTGCGCGGGACGGTACTCGATGCGACGGCCAACGTCGGCGTCGCGGGAGCCCAGGTCTTCGTGGCGGGGACGGCAATCGGCACGCTGACCGACGCGAATGGCGCCTACTTCCTCCCGGGCGTGCCCGCGGGGGAGCGGGTCGTCACGGTCCGGTTGATCGGCTACAGGGAAACGAGCAAGTCGATCACCGTCACGGCGGGCGAGACGGTCACGCTGGGTTTCTCCGTCGAGCAGACGGCGCTGCGGCGGCAGGATCCCACCGTGACGGGCGTGGCCGGCGAGACTCCGCGGGTACTCCCGTACGCGATCGATCGCGCCGCGCGCGGGCTTGCGGCCACTTCGGTCATGCGCGCGTACGCCGACTTCAACACCGAGTCGTACGCCCGGATCGAGGAGAACGGTTTCCGCAGCGTCGGCTCGTCGCCTCTCTCCACCTTTTCCATCGATGTGGACCGCGCGTCGTATGCAAACGTCCGGCGCTTCATCCAGGCGGGGGAGCGGCCGCCCGTCGACGCGGTCCGGATCGAGGAGATGATCAACCACTTCCCGTACGAGTGGGACTCCGAGCGGGACTCGGCAGCCGGCAGGCGGAGCTCGGCAGCCGGCGACCATCCCTTCCGGATCCTCACGGAGGTCTGGGACGCGCCGTGGAAGCCGGAGCACCGGCTCGTTCGCATCGGACTCCGCGCACCCTCCATCGACACGGAGAATCTGCCGCCGAGCAACCTGGTCTTCCTGCTCGACGTTTCGGGGTCCATGTCGCCGCCCGACAAACTTCCGCTGCTGAAGAAGGCCTTCGCCCTGCTCGCCGAGCAGCTCCGACCGCAGGACCGGGTCGCGATCGTCGTCTACGCCGGCGCGGCGGGGCTCGTGCTTCCCTCGACGCCGGGGAACCGGCGCGCCCGGATCCTGTCGGCGGTGGAGCAGCTACAGGCGGGCGGAAGCACGGCGGGCGGCGCCGGGATCGCACTCGCCTACGAGGTGGCGCGGGAGCACTTCGTCGAGGACGGCAACAACCGCGTCATTCTCGCGACCGACGGGGACTTCAACGTGGGCGCCTCCAGCGACGCCGAGATGGTGCGCCTCATCGAGAAGGAACGGGAGAGCGGGATCTTTCTCACGGTCCTCGGCTTCGGCACCGGCAACCTGAAGGACTCGAAGATGGAGCAGATCGCGGACTACGGGAACGGCAACTTCCACTACGTGGATGGCCTCCTTGAAGCCCGCAAGGTGCTTGTGGAGGAGATGGGAGGGACGCTCCTCACGGTCGCGAAGGACGTGAAGCTGCAGGTGGAGTTCAACCCCGCGCGCGCCGCCGCGTACCGGCTGATCGGGTACGAGAACCGGCTGCTCGCCGACGAAGACTTCAACGACGACACGAAGGACGCGGGCGAACTCGGGGCCGGCCACACGGTGACCGCGCTGTACGAGGTCGTGCCCGCCGGTCTCCCGGTCCCCCGCAGCGCGGATCCGTTGCGGTACCAGCGGACGGCCGAGCCGCGGCCCCCGGTTGAAGCGCCCCCGGCTGAAGCGCCGCCGGGTGCGTTCGAAGACGAACTGCTCTACGTGAAGGTCCGTTACAAGGACCCGGACGGCTCCGAGAGCAGGCTCCTGGCACATGCGGTCGAGGACCGCGTCCGGTCGCCCTCGCGGAGCTTCCGCTTCGCCGCGGCCGTGGCGGGGTTCGGCATGCTGTTGCGGGACTCGCCCCACGCCGGAGGGCTCACGCCGGACAATGTCATCGCAATGGCGGAGAGGGGACGGGGCGACGACCGGCGGGGCTATCGCGGCGAGTTCATCCGACTCGTGGAGGCCGTTCGCGACCTGGATCTGCTCGGAACGGCAGCGGAGGAGGACGACCAGCGTTAATGTGGCGCCTCATCCCCGGGCCGCGGCGCCGAGCAGTACCGTCGCGGCGGTCCGCACCGGGAGGAGCCGCGCCCGTTGAAGCTCAATCGACGCATCTCCGGCCAGATCGAACGGCCGGCGGACAAACGCCGCTACGTGCGACGGCTGTTCGCCGGCGTGGCCGGTCGCTACGACGTCACCAACGATCTCATGTCGCTGGGTCTCCACCGCCGCTGGAAGCGCCGGCTGCTTGAACGGGCCGAACTGCGCCCGGACCACCGCGTCCTCGATCTCGCGGCCGGTACGGGAGACCTCGCCCGGGGAGCGCTGGGCCAGGCCGCGCGCGAGGCGTTCGAGATTCACGTCGTGGCCGCGGATCTCACGCCGGAGATGATGCGGGTGGGGCGTGGACGTCCGGGCCCCGACCTCGCCGGCTGGATCGGGGCCGATGCGCTTCGTCTGCCCTTCCCCGACGGCGCGTTCGACCGCGTCGTCATCGGCTACGGGCTGAGGAACTTCGCCGGCCTGGACTCCGCACTGGCCGAGAGCTTCCGCTGCCTGCGACCGGGCGGGCGGCTGATCTCGCTCGACTTCGGCCACCCTCGCTCCGAGGCATTGCGCCGCCTCTACCTCGGATACCTCGACGTTTCGACCCGCATCGCGGGTTGGGCGCTTCACCGCGATCCGGAGTCCTACGTGTACATCCCCGAGTCGCTGAGGCGGTTCCCGGATCAGCGGGAGATGGTCCGCAGGATGGAAGCGGTCGGGTTCGTGGAGTGCGGCTACGAAGACCTGATGATGGGCACGATGGCCATCAACTACGGAGACCGCCGTTAGCGTCGCGGCTGGTCGGCGTCGCGGCTGGAGACTCGGGCTGGCAGCCCGCTACATGCCCGGGCTGGATTCCGTCTTCCAGACGGTGAACTGGCGCTGGCCGGATTCGCTTTCCTCGAGGCGAACCTTCAACGCATCGCCATCGGCCAGTCGCATATGGTCGCGCATCTCCAGAGGAATCGTGATGCGGCCGCCGCTTCCTACGGTGATGTCGCGGTAATACATGACGCGGAAGATCGCCATCTAACCTCCCCATGGAGGGTTGGATTCGGCAAAGTGAGGGGAATCCTCAATATGGGGATTCGACGGCCCCTGCGGTAGGCCGCGTCCGACGGACACCCGGGGCGGACGACGGGGCTGCTGCTTGGCGACGGGTGCGGGCAGTCCGTATGATCGGGGCCGTGAATACACCGGCCATTCGCCTCCGGGGCGTCACGAAGCGCTTCGACAGGAAGACTGCGGTCCGCGACCTCGACCTCGAGATCCCGCACGGATCGATCTACGGGCTCATCGGCCCGAACGGCGCCGGGAAGACGACGACGCTCCGCATCATCCTCGACATCATCGGGCCCGACGCCGGCTCCGTGGACGTCTTCGGTTCCCCCAACGTCGAGTCCATGCGCACCCGCATCGGGTACCTGCCGGAGGAGCGCGGCATGTACCAGAAGATGACGGCTGCGGACCACCTCGCGTTCTTCGGCCAACTGAAGGGACTGAAGCGGAAGGATGCGCTCGCGCGGGCCCGCTCCGGCCTGGACGCGGTGGGCCTCGGCGACCGGGCCGACGACAAGGTGGAGACCTTCTCGAAGGGGATGGCCCAGAAGGCCCAGTTCCTGGGGGTTATCCTTCATGAGCCCGACCTGCTGGTGCTCGACGAGCCGTTCAGCGGCCTCGATCCGCTGAACGTCGAACTGTTCAAGCAACTTCTGCAGGAACGACAGCAGGCCGGAGCCACGATCCTCCTCTCGACTCACCTCATCGAGGACGCCGAGCGGCTGTGCGAGCGGGTGTGCATGATCGCGGGAGCGACCAAGGTGCTCGACGGCCGGGTCCGCGACATCAAGGCTGCGGCGGGGCGGCGCGACATCGCGCTATCCTTCGAGGGGAACCCCACGTTCCTCGATGCGCCGGACCTTATCGAGGACATTTCGGCGCACGGCACGTACGTGGAGGTCCGCATGCTGGAGGGGGCGGATCCGCAGGCGCTGTTGCGGCGGGCGGTGGACAGCGGGGCCCTGATCTCGCGCTTCGAACTCATCGAACCCTCGCTGCGCCAGATCTTCATCGAGAAGGCGACGGAGGCCGGACTCTCGCACGAGGACGAGAGCGAAGACGACGAGGCGGCGGCATGAACCCGTTCACGCCCAGGGTCGCGGCCGTGGTCCGACGGGAGTTCATCCTGCGCGTAAAGTCGAAGTGGTTCCTCCTCTCCACGCTCGGCCTCCCCGTGCTGATCGTCGGGCTCGGCGGCCTCGCCGGCTTCCTCGCCGTAAGGAGCGCGACGGATGCGGGCGAGGAGCGCAGGGTCATCGGGGTCGCCGACCCCGCCGGACTCATTGGCGACTTCCTCGTCGAAGAACTCCTCGCGGATTCGCTCGACGCCGTGCGCGCAGCGGACATGGAGGCGTTGTCGGTCGACGAGGCGCGGTCGCGGCTCTCGGGCTCCTCCTACGATCTGCTGCTGATGATCCCGAGGAGTGAGGGCCGGCGCTCCGCGGAGATGCCGGGGGCGACGCCGGACGCGGACGAAGGGGAGGGCGACGACGACCGGACGACGCTGCTCGCGCGGGCCAGCGTGCCTTCCGTCATCGAGAGCTCGGTCCGGGGCTCCCTTCAGCGGGCATCGGTACGGGCGCGCCTGCGCTCGGTCGGCGTGCAGAGCATCGATCCCGGGGCGCTGCTCCAGCGGACCTCGTTCGACGTCATCAACGTCACGGAGTCCGGCGAAGCGCGGTCCCAGGATATCTACCGGGCGCTCAGCTTCGGCATCGCGTTCTTCTTCTACTTCATCCTGCTCATCTACGGGCAGATGATCGTGCGGGCGATCCTCGAGGAGAAGCAGTCCGACATCGTCGAGATCATGGTCTCCTCCCTTCGCCCGTGGGAACTGATGCTGGGCAAGATCGTGGGCGTCGGCGCCGTGGGTATCGCGCAGATGGCGGTCTGGGCGCTGGTCTTCGCGCTCGCCGCGGTCTACGGCCTCACCGCCGGGGCATCCACGCTGGCGGAGGCGGGGATCGACATCGCGAGCATCCCGATCCCGTGGGGCACGCTCGTGCTGATGTTCTTTTTTCTCGTCTTCGGCTACCTGCTCTACGCGGGCATGTTCGCCGGGGCCGGCGCGACGATCAGCAACGAGCACGACGCCCAGCAGGTCATGCTCCCGATCACGATGCTGATCATCCTCCCCTTCATCGCGACGCAGGGCGTGATCCAGAGCCCGAACGCGGGCTGGGGCGTCATCCTCTCCCTCGTGCCGTTCTTCAGTCCGCTGGTGATGCCGGCGCGGCTGTTCGCCACCTCGGTCCCGGTGTGGCAGTGGCTCGCGTCGCTGGTTCTGCTGGGAGTCTTCGTCCTCGGGGCGGCGTGGGTCGCGGGCCGCATCTTCCGGGTCGGGATTCTGATGAAGGGCCAGCGCGCCAACCTGCCGCAGGTGCTGCGGTGGATACGCCACGGCTAGCCGGCCCTGACAGACGCGCGCGGCGGAGCGCCTTCGCCCTTCTCTTCGCTCTCGGCGGGGGAGTGGGCGCCGGAGCGTGCGGGACCGACGCGGACACGTTCGTGCTCGGCGCCACGACGTCCACTTACGATTCGGGTCTGCTCGAACACCTGATCGCCCGCTTCAACGAAGACCATCCCGGGCTCCGGGTGCGCACGGTCATCGCGGGGAGCGGCGAAGCGCTGGAACTCGGTCGCACGGGAGACGTGGATCTCCTGCTCGTGCACGCGCCCGAAGCCGAGGCCCGCTTCGTCGAGGCGGGGCACGCGCCCCGGCGGAGTCCCGTCCTCGTCAACGGGTACGTGATCGCGGGGCCGCCCTCGGATCCGGCGCGGGTTCGCGGGTCGGCATCCCCGTCCGACGCGTTCGCGACCCTCGCGCGGGTGGAGCACGACTTCGTCTCGCGCGGCGACAGTTCGGGCACGCACTACCGCGAAATCGCCCTCTGGCGCGAGGCGGGGGTGGCCGGGGCCGGTGCCTGGTACGTGGAGTCCGGGCAGGGTCAGGCCACGACGCTGCACGTGGCGAGCGAACGCCGCGCCTACGTCCTCACGGATGTCGCGACGCTCGCGATGCTCTCGCCGGTGCTCGACCTGGATCCGCTCGTCGCGGACCACCCCTCGCTGCGCAACGTCTATTCGCTGCTGGCGCCGCGCGCCGCGGCCCGGCCGGAACGCGCCGCCGTCTTCGCGGACTGGCTGCGCTCAGGAGACGGACGCCGCGCGATCGGGGAATTCCGGGTGCGGGGCGGCGCAGAGGCCCACTTCGCCCCGTGGCCCCACGACGACCCGATTCCCTAGATTCGGCGCGTGGATCCGCTGCTCGAGGCTCTCCGGCTCATCACGTCGGGTGACCTGTACGTCTGGAACGTCATCCTCCGCTCTCTGCAGATCAGCGGATCGGCGCTCCTCCTGGCCATGGTCATCGGACTCCCCATCGGGATCGCCGTCGGGCTGACGCGATTCCGGCTCCGGCTGCCCGTGGTCGCGGTGATCAACGCGGGTCTCGCCTTCCCTCCCGTCGTCGTCGGCCTCGGGGTCTTCCTCTTCCTGTCGCGGGCGGGCCCGCTCGGCGACCTGCAACTGCTCTACACGCCGGCCGCCATGATCGGCGCCCAGGCGATCCTCGCGGGGCCGTACATCGCCGCGGTGAGTCTCGCCGCGGTGGAGAACATCCCCCGGGACATCGCGCTTCAGGCGCGGGCGCTCGGCGCGAGCCGGCGGCAGGCGATCCTCCTGCAGTTGAGGGAGGTGCGGACGTCGCTCGTGGCCGCGGTGGCGGCGGGGTTCGGGGCCATCATCAGCGAGGTGGGGGCGGTGATGATGGTGGGGGGCAACATCCTCGGAGAAACCCGGGTGATGACGACGGCGATCGTGCTCGAGACGCGGCGCGGCAACTTCGACGTCGCGATCGCCATGGGGATCGTACTCATGCTCATCGCTCTCTGCGTGAACGCGGCGCTCCTCCTGCTCGGCCGGCGGGCGATCCGCCGCGGCCACGTCGCGTGAACGCCGCAGCGGGGCCGCTCCTCGACGGCATCGGCCTGCGCCGCAGCTACGGCGGAAGGACGGCCGTCGAGGTGGACCGCATCGAACTGCGGGAGGGCGAGATGCTCGCGGTGTTCGGGCCGAACGGGGCCGGAAAGTCCACGTTGCTGCGCCTGCTCGCCATGCTGGAGAAGCCCGACGCCGGAGAGGTCGCGTTCCGCGGCGGGTCGGGACGGCCGGCCGAGCGGGCACTCCGGGCCGCGTCCGCCGTCGTGTTTCAACGCCCCCATTTCTGGAGCGACTCCGTCGAGTACAACGTGGGGCTCGGGCTGGCCCTGCGCGGCGTGCCCCGGCCCGAAGCCCGCGCCCGCTCGCGCGCGGTGTGCGAGCAACTCGCGATCTCGCACCTGCTCGGAGCCCCGATATCGCGGCTGTCCGGAGGAGAGGCACAGCGCGTAGCGCTCGCGCGGGCGCTCGTCCTCGACCCGGAGATCCTCTTCCTCGACGAGCCGACGGCGAATCTCGATACGGATTCGCGGCTCGACCTCCGCCACGACCTGGAGCGCGTGGCCCGGGAACGGGCGACGAGCGTCTTTCTGATCACCCACGACCGGGGCGAGGCCTTCCACCTCGCGGATCGGGTCGCCGTGATCCGGGACGGGAAGCTGGTCCAGACGGGTACGCCGAAGGAGATCTACGAGAATCCCGCGGACGTCTACACGGCGCGCGTCACCGGGGCGGAGTTCACGATCTCCGGCGCCGTGACGCGGGCGCACGAGCGCATGGTCACCGTCGACATCGGGGGCGCTTCGCTCGTGGCCCTCGGCGAGGCGGTCCCGGGCACGCCCGTGAAGATCGCCTATCGGCCGGAGGACCTCGTCCTCGGGCCCCCGGACGTCCCCCCCGCGGATCTGAGCACGCGCAACCTGGTCGTGGCGACGGTGGAGGAACGGCGCGACATGGGCGGGCTCGTGCGGCTGCGGCTTCGCGGTCCCGTCGAACTCGTGGCGCTCGTCACGCTCGACGCCGCGGAGGAACTCGGCGTCGACCCCGGCGTGCGCGTCGCGGTGCGGGTAAAGGCCACGGCGTTGCACGCGTTCCCCGCCGCGCCGGTCGAACCGAGGGAATCCGGCACCTCCTAGCCCGAATTCCGCCGGAGCGAGGGGCCCGTCCAGATGACGATGGCTCCGCAGCGCCCCACGGCCCCGCCAAACTCGGCCGGCAACTCGCTCGCGCCCCGATAGACTTCGATCCCGGCGATCTCGGACGGCGAGACGAAGTTGTCGATCGATTCGCCGGCACCGCCGTCCCGGATCACGCGCACGCCGTCCAGGTAGACGTTCGCGTTCATGCACCCGAACTCGGCGCGGCTGCTCAGGCTGGGCACGCCACGCGTCATGCGGATGATGCAGTTGTTGTTCGCGCCTCCGCTGCACTCCGTGCGCACGCCCGGAATCCGTCCCAGGTAGTGCGTGACGCGGATCGCGCCGGCGTCCTGGATGTCGTCCCGCGTGAGGAATACTCCGGAGCCGATCGCCTCGCCGAGTTCTCGCCGGTCGTAGAACCCCTGCAACTCCAGCCGCTTCTCGCGCAGCGCCGTGACGACGATCGGCGCGAGTTCGATCGGGTCCACGCTGAGTTCGAAATCCACCTGCACGGTTCGGTCGCTCGGGAGACGCACCAACTGGTCGAGGGGGTCGAAGGTGAGGTGGTCCACGGTCACCCGGTACATTCCCGGATCGAGTTCGGAGAACATGAAGCGGCCGCTGCCGTCGGTCATTCCCTGCCGGTCCTCCGCAAGCAGCGTGTCCGAAAGCACGACGTTCGCCGCTTCGACCGGACGGCCGGAACGCCGATCCACCACCCGACCCACGATTCGGCCGGGCACGGTGAGCAGCCTGGAGAGCGCGCCTTCCTCCACGCCCACGAGGATGTCCCATCCGGCCGGTGGGCCGGGTGCGATGCTCACTCGAGTCGGCTCCGTGCGGAAGAACGGGAACCTTGCGCTCACCGTGAGATCCTCCCGGGGCGGAAGGCCACAGAGGACGTACACGCCCTCGCTGTCCGCGTCCACGGAGACCGTGCGCTGCCGTCCTGCGCCCTCGGTCCAGCTCGCGGAGACCGTGGCGCCCGGAATGAGGATGCCCTGGAGCGTATCGCGGACGACGCCGGCGAGGCCGGTCAGGGACGGATCCATCTCCGCGGGACACGTCACGATGCCCTGGGGAGGGGTGAGGGTCAGGCTCTGAGCGGCCAGCCGGGACCCGGACGACGTCAGGATGGCGGCTCCCGCCAGGGCGAAGAACGCAACTCGGCAGACCGTTCTTCTCTGCGCCTGCGCCTCCGAACGACCCTCTCGCTGTGTTCGCATCCGGCGGTCTCCGCCACAACGTCGACAAGCCACATGTAGAAAGTAATGCAGGCGCGTACCGCGCACACGACGCGCGCCGGCCCGGGGCCGCCCCGGGCTCCGGGGGTTTGCGACGCGCGCCGGTATTGCGAGACACTCCCGGACGCCGTCACTCTTTCGAGGGTTCCTCGGCCGCGGAGTCTCATCTTGCAAATCGTGCGAAACCGGCAGGCACGCTACGCAATCGGCGTCGCTTGCATCCTCGTTGGATTGTCCGGCTGCCTGGATCTGGGGCTCGGAATCTCCCCGACCGTGGGGAAGATGCTCTCGTCCGTGGTCAGCGAGGGATCCGCCCTGCCCGAGTTCGCGCGCGCCGCCGGGGGGCCCGGATCCATGCGAGTCTCGGGCCAGATCGTAGGCAAGCTGCGGTGCGACTACCTGTCCCCCGATCTGCGGGAGGTCGACGGAGGGCTGGAACTGGCCATCACGATCGTGTCGGGCCGGCAGGGCTGCAACAGTCTGACGCCCTCGACGCTGTCCTACGTGGCGAACATCTACAACGTAGAGCCCGGGTCCTGGTCGATTCTCGTGGAGCACCGCTACGAAGGCGTGGACGGAAAACCCGGCGAGCGGCTGTACGACGTCGTCACGGTGGACTAGCCGCCGGAGGCTCGCGCCCGCTGCGTCACTCCGGCGCCCGCTGCGTCACTCCAGAGGCGTGGAGCGGGAATGGAGTCCCAGCAGATCCGCGTCGCTCATGTCGGCCAGGGCGCGCGTCGCCTCGGCCACGCTGCGACTCTCATGCGGCAGCCAGCGCGGCGGCGCGAACGGATCCTCGAGGCACACGAAGTAGATGCGGGCCGCGTGCGGCGTGTTCGGCTGGCCGCCCGACACGTAGGCCTCCCAGCGGACCATTCCCCCGTCGAGGAAGGTGCGGGAGAGCGCCTTCTTCGGATCCACGCTCGCGCCGCTCACACCTTCACCGAGCGCGCGAGCAGTTCGCGGAGTCCCGCCTCGTTCATCTCTGACACGGCCTGCTTCGGCACCTTGGAGATGCCCGGCGGCGCCTGGTTGTAGCGCTGCGGGATGGTGATGTCGTCCCGGTTCCGGAACATCACGAGCAGCCGGGGCGACTGTTGCGTGGTGCCCGAGAAGATCGAGAACTCGGCCTCCCAGGTGGCCCCCGACTCGCTCGTGAACCGGGTGCGGGCGCTGTCCGCAGCCCCGTCCATCCGGAAGATCAGTTTCTTCAGAAGCGACATGTGTGCGCGCGGTTGGTGCGTTTGCGTGGCTAGGCGCGGAGACACTAGGCGAGTCGGGCTCGACCCGCCAGCCTGCCGCCGGCCCGAAGGCTTCCGATGCAGGCGAGAAGCTGCGACTATGCATTGGATTCGAGCCCGGCGGAGGCTTTCCGGCCACCCGTCGGCCACGCAAGGAGAACGTCATGCCGGTCCACCGTCGCTCATCCCTCGCCGCTGCGGCGCCCCGCCCGTATGCCGCGACGATCGTCTTCCTTCTCGGCTTTCTCGGCGTCCTCCTCCTTCCGTCCGCCGCGGCCGGTCAGGACGCGGACGTCATCGATGCGTTCTCGCGGCAGATCGCGGCGGATGTCGAAGCGGACGGCATCGGCGGGATCACGGCGGCGGTCTTCAGGGGAGACCAGGTGATGTGGTCGCAGGGGTTCGGCTGGGCCGATCCGGAGAACCGCGTGCCCGCGGGAGTGCGGACGATCTACCGAACCGGGTCGATCTCGAAGTCGGTGACGGCGATCCTGATGGCGGACCTGGTGGAGGAAGGGACGGTCGCTCTCGATGACGCCGTCGTGGACCACCTGCCCGAGGTCGCCGGCTTCGGGGATCCGCCGGCCGACATGGCGCCGATCACGCTCCGGCAACTGGCGAGCCACACCGCCGGCCTCATTCGGGAGCCTGAACTCGAAGGCGCGGCGGCGGGGCCGATCGAGGACTGGGGATACAAGATCCTCGCTTCGATCCCCCACACCCGCTACGACACGATGCCCGGAGCCCGGTATCAGTACTCGAACATCGGGTACGGCGTGCTCGGTTACGCTCTGCAGCGGGCGGCCGGGACGTCCTTCATGGATCTCGTCGAGGACCGCCTGTTCGAACCCCTGGGGATGCGCTCTTCAACCTTCATCGCCGGCCCCGACATGTGGCGCCGGGTCGCGGTGGGGTACGTCAACTGGGACGACGGCACGGTGGACCCCGATCTCCCGGCGCTGGAACACGAGGGGCGCGGGTACAAGGTGCCGAACGGCGGCGTCTACGCGACGGTCGGAGACCTCGCGACGTTCGCGGCCGCGGTCATGGGCATGACCGAACACGAACTCCTGGAGCCGGCGACGCGACGGGAGGTCATGACGGTCCAGACGCCCGAGGATCCCGACGCGGGGTACGGTCTCGGCTTCTCGATTCGCACGGTCGCCCTCGAGGGAGGCACCGTGCGGTTCGTCGGCCACGGCGGTTCCGTCGCCGGGTACAACATGTATCTCGTGTTCGAACCCGAGAGCGGCTACGGCGTCGCGCTCGGCCGCAACTACAATCGCGGCGCCACCAGCCTTGGCGAGGTCGGGAACGGGCTCCTTCAGGCGCTGCTCGAGGCCGGCGGTTGAACGGCTGCGGGCCGCCCCCGGGCAGGGTCGCGCCGCTCCTCACGCCGGCGGCCGCTCTCGCGCTGGCGGCGGTCGCCCTCGTGCCGTCCCCGGCCGCGGGACAGGAAGAGGAGGAGGAGCGGGTCCTCCGCATCTGCCGGCAGCTCGGACAGGCGGAACTCGAGGTCGGGATCGAGGGCACGATCCGGGACGATGAGAGCAAGGTCCCGCTGCCGGGGGCGACGGTCGTGATCCGCTACGAGGCTGAACGCGGGCTGCCCACGCCGGAGGACGTACAGGTCGAGGCGGATGGGCGAGGGCGATACCAGGCCTGCGGCCTCGAAGCTTTCCGGGAGATCCGGGTGCGCCCGAACTATCGGTCCCGGCGCGGGAAGGACCGCAAGGTCGAACTCGACCGGTCGAAGTTTGTCGACCTCGAGGTGGATATGGGGGACGCGGCCTTCGTCGTCCTTTCCGTCGTGGACGCCGCCGACGGGCGACCGGTGGCGGGCGCGCAGATCGACTTCACCCCGCTGCCCGTCTCCGGGGTCACGGATTCGCTCGGACGCGCCGCGTTCCGCTCCTTGCCGCCACTCACGTACGGTCTGCGCGTCGCGCACATCGGTTACGCGCCCCTCGAGACCGAGATCAACGTCCTCACGGACCAGAACGCGGAGTTCCGCGTCGAACTCAACACCCAGGCGATCGCGCTCGCGCCGATCGAGGTGAGAGTGACGGGCCGCGATCCGTTCCTGCTCACGTCGGGGTTCTACGAGCGCCGCCAGTCCATCGACGAGGGCTACTTCGCGACCTATCCGGAGATCGACCAGTTCATCCACCTCGGACAGCTGTTCCAGTTCAAGCGGGAACTCTCCATCCGATACCGCCGTAACCAGCTCATCCTCCTCAACGGGCGGCCGGCCAGCCGCCTCGGGTTCACCCGGAGAAACCTGGGCGAACTGAAATTCGACACCGTTCGGGGCGTCGAGGCGTACAGGTGCAGCGAGGCGCCGCCCGAGATCATGAACCAGGTACCCAACACCCTGCTCCTGACCGACTGCAACCTCGTCGCGATCTGGACGTACTGACTCCCCACGGCCGGCTAAACCGCTTCCTCCCGACAGGACGATTCCCTTGAGCGACACTGGCCGGCCCGAAGGGGAAACTGCGGCTCCCCGCCGGTCCGGAGTGGGGGGGACACTGCGGGCGCTGCTGTGGGGAACGCGCGAGGACTTCACGTCGGGAAGCCTGAACCGCGGGGTCCTGCTCCTCGCCATCCCGATGGTGCTGGAGATGGCGGGGGAGTCGCTGTTCTTCCTCGTGGACATGGCGGTCGTGAGCCGACTCGGGGCCAACGCGCTCGCGGCGATCGCGCTCACCGAAGCGATGCTGGCGGTCATCTACTCGGTCGCGGTGGGATTGGCGATGTCCACCACGGCGATGGTCGCGCGACGGACGGGCGAGAAGGACGAGCGCGGGGCGGCGACGGCCGCCGTGCAGGCAATCGCGCTGAGCGTCGGCATAGCCGTGGTCCTCGGCCTGGCCGGTGCGCTCCTGGCCCCGTGGCTGCTGCGGGTGATGGGCGGCTCACCGGAAGTCGTGGCCCAAGGCACCATGTACGCCCGCATCCAACTGGGCGGGATGGTCGTCATCATCCTCCTCTTCGTGAACAACGCGATCTACCGGGGCGCGGGGGACCCGTCGATGGCGATGCGTTCCGTGTGGCTGGCCAACGGGATCAACATCGTGCTCGATCCCGTGCTCGTATTCGGCCTCTGGATCTTCCCCGAACTCGGACTCCCGGGCGCCGCCGTGGCCACGACGACCGGGCGCGGGATCGGGGCTCTGTACCAGTTGTGGCACCTGTCCCGCGGCGAGCGTATCCGGGTGCGGCGGAGCGATCTCCGGGTCCGCTGGCCCGTGATCGGCCGGCTCGCGCGCGTGTCGGTCGGCGGCGTGGGGCAGATGCTCGTGACGCAGGTCAGCTACATCATCTCGATCCGGTTCCTGTCGGAGTTCGGGACGATCGCCCTCGCGGGCTACACCATGGCGATCCGCGTCGTCATCTTCATCATCCTCCCCGCCTGGGGCCTCGCGAACGCCGCCGCCACGCTCGTAGGCCAGAATCTCGGCGCCGGGAAGCCCGACCGCGCCGAGCGGGCCGTCTACCTCACCGGCTTCTGGAACATGCTGTTCATGGCCGTGGTGACGGTGGTTTTCGTGGCCTTCCCGGGGCCGATCCTCGCGCCGTTCGCGCCGGATCCTGAGACGCTCGACGTGGGCGTGCGCGCGCTCCGGATCATCAGCTACGGGTACATCTTCTACGCCTGGGGCATGGTGACGATGCAGGCCTTCAACGGCGCGGGCGACACGGCGACGCCGACGTGGATCAACATCGGCGTGTTCTGGTTCTTCCAGCTGCCGGTCGCGGCGCTGCTCGCCTTCGTTATCGGGTGGGGCGAGACGGGCGTGTTCTGGTCGTTCGCGGTCGCCTACTCGCTGTCGGCCGTCGTCGGCCTCTGGATCTTCCGGCGCGGCCGCTGGAAGCAGAAGGTGGTCTAGCTTCCCTGGTAGGCCGTGCCTAGGCGGTGCACCGCGTCCGGCCTGCCGCTCCCTTCGACCGGAGGCCGATCACGACGCTCGCCTGCTGCCCCTCGGCAAGTTCCACCTCCCGCACTCTGAGGTCGAAACCCCCGCAGAGGGCGCTGATCCTGTGGGTTCCCGGCGACAACCCCTCCAGCGAGAATCGGCCGGCTCGATCCGTCGTGACGCGGACACCCGTGCCGGCCACCGTCACGCTGGCGGCCTCGAGCGGCCGTTCGGTGCGCTCGTTCACGACGATGCCCGTGATCCGCCCGGGTGATGTCACGGTCAGGGCGAGCCCTGCCTCGACGCCGGCCTCTGCGACGACCGTCGCGGGCTGGCCCCGGTGCGGACCGTAGGCGGCCGTCAGTTCCAGCGATACGTCGGCGGGAACCTCGCACAGCCGGTATCGTCCGAGCGAGTCCGTACGGACCACGGTTTCCACGCGTTCGAGGCCGGTGGGATCCCCGGGATTCGCGTAAGAGGCGAACACGTGCGCGGCGGGCAACCGGACTCGGGTAACCTGATCTTCCACCAACCCGTCCACCGCCACCTCGCCGGGCCGGCCGGCCGGCTCGCACAGCTCGACCTCGATCTGCGGTATCTCCGGTGTCTCCGCCGTCCAGTTGGACCACAGGATGATCGCGCCGCAGCTCATGGAGGTCCCGTCCCAGGCAAAGAACGGTATCTTGCTACCAGGTTGGTACAACTCCGCCGCACCGAGGTCGTGCACGGAGAGTTCGTCGAGCAGCGTCGGCGGCGGCGCCTCTGGAGAACTGAAGGTTCCCGCCGGATTCAGGGAGTACGACCGGCTCGTTCCCGAGCCGTCTGCCGCTCCGATCCGCCTCCGGTCGAGGTATACCGGAATCCTCGCGCACCGCGGGAGAGGGGCGCGCATCTGGAGGGTCGACATGAAGTCGGCGAGGCGCACGAAGCCCCGCTTGTTGGCTTCGATCCATGCCGGCTCGACGAACGCACCCCAACCCTCCTCCATCCGGTCGTAGAAGCCGGACTCCACGAGGCGGGGCGGGCGGCCTTCCACGCCGACCTCCAGCGGCTCCAGCGGGATCGCCTGCGGGGTTAGCTGTACCTCCAGCGGTGGCGTGGCCCTGGGGCCGATTTCCAGCGGGATGGAGAGGACTTCATAGCCGAGGCGGCGGACCCCGAGCGTGTATGTGCCCGGCACGATCTGAGCGAAGGCGAACGCGCCGTCGGGTCCCGTGATCGTCTCCCGAGCCGAACCCGACGGATCGACCAGCCGCACCGTAGCGCCCTCGATCGGCGCCCTTGTCCCGCCCTCGGTGATGATTCCCTGGATCCCGACCGCCTCCTGGGCGCTCGCCGCGTCGGACAGGAAGGCGTTCCCCGCCACGAGGGCGACGGCCAAGGCCAGCAACGGCGTCCGCTTCGTCATTCGCAACGGCTTCTTCCAGCTAGACCGAGCACGTCCCCCGCCTGGCAAGATTCGTCGCGCGTAGCCGGAGGACCACGGCCACGTTCCCTCCCTCGGCCAGTTCCACCTCCTGCGCGGCACCGGTATAGCCGGCGCACACGGCCCGGATCGTGTAGGACCCCGGTGGCAGGTCCTCGAGGGAGAATCGTCCCGCGGCGTTCGTCACCGTACGGAAGTCCGTGTCGACGAGCACGATCCGCGCGCCCTCCATCAGCGCCGAGGTCGCCTCGTTGAGGACCATGCCGGTGATCGTCGCCGGAGACGTTACCGGCACCGTCAGCTTCAGCGCGTCGCCGTCCGCCGCCGCAAGCGCAACCAGCGGCCCGCCCGCGTGCGGGCCGTACTCCGGAGTGAGATGGATGACGGCGCCCTCCGGCAGGTCGCACACGCGATATCGTCCGAGCGAGTCGGTGCGAACGACCGTTTCCACGCGCTCGAGGCCGTCCGGATCTTCGGGGTTCGCGTATGACGCGGACACATGCGCGGCGGGCAGCCTCACTTCGGTAACCTCGTCGTCGACGAAGCCGTCGAGCGCCACTTCTCCCGGACGGCCCTCGGGGTCGCACAGCTTCACCTCGATCGTCGGTATCTCCGGCAGGCCCGCCGTCCAGTCGGACCAGAGGATGACCGCGCCGCAAACCGCGGTCGTGAAGGTCCAGGCGAACATCGGAATCTTCGTTCCCGGCTGGTAGACCTCAGCCGCGCCGAGATCGGACACGGACATCTCTTCGAGCAGCGGGGGAAGGCGATCCAACCCCACAGTGAAGATCCCTCCCGGATACGAATCGTCTGTCCCCCAGCCTGGCGTCGTGCCGATCGGCCTCCGGTCGAGGTACACGGGGACCTTCTCGCACCGGGACAGGGGCGCGCGGTTCTGGAGGACCCAGAGGTAGTCCTTCAGTAGTACGAAGCCGACCTTGCTGGCCTCGATCCATTCGGGCTCGAAGAACGTGCCCCAGCCTTCTTCCATTCGATCGTAGAAGCCGGACTCCACGAGGCGGGGCGGGCGGCCTGCCACGCCGACTTCCAGCGGCTCGAGCGGGATCGCCTGCGGGGTCAGGCGGATGTCCAGTTGCGGGGGCGCCTGCGCGCCGATCTCCAGCGGCGTGCTGAGCAACTCGTATCCGAAGCGCCGCACGGCGAGCGCATATGTGCCCGGCGCAACCTGGGCGAAGGCGAACGCGCCGTCCGGTCCCGTGATGGTCTCCCGAGCCGAACCGGACGCGTCGGCCAGCCGCACGGTCGCGCCGTCGACCGGCTCGCCCGTCCCATCGTCGACGACGGTTCCGGCGACCTCCACCGCCTCCTGAGCCGTCATGCCGTCGGGAGCCATGCCCGGGATCGCCGTCAGCGCTAAGGAGATCAGGAATGCACGGGTTTGTGTCATGTGAAACGTCCGCGAGGTTGAATGGCCCGGATCCCGGACCGGGAGAATAGACCATGGCACCGCCCGTGAGTAGACGGGGCAACCCGCGTTCGCGTCACTTTCGAGGATTCGACCGGGCGCTGGCTCTACGGAGTCCGGTTCTCCGTCAGTGGGGCATCCGGGGCCAGTTGGACGACGCGCACGATCGGGTAACCGAGGTCGTGCGTGTCCACGTAGGCCATGAGGCCGTCCGGGCCGAACGCGTCCGGGACTCGGAGTCCTCCCGGTTGGATCGTGCCCAGGTAGCGGGCGTCGGGCGTCACAATGTCGATCGGCCCTTCCTCGTTGGGGAGCGGGGTCCGAACCACCCACAAGCGATCGTCGAAGTCCACCGCCAAGGCCTCGATTGCGGGGATGACCTCGGCGAACGTCATCTCTCCGATGCGGGCCCGGAGAGCCTCCTGCAACTGGCTCGCGAAGTCGTCCGGCATGCGGATGTCCGGGCGCCCCGCGAGGGAAAGGGTCGTCGGGCTCCGATTCCCCTCCAGCTCGGCCAGCCGACGCTCCCGCTCCGCACTCCGCACGGTGTTCGTCACCGGGGTCGGCGTGAGCGGCCGTTCCAGAACCTCACTCACGGCACCGTCCTCGCCGATCAGCCTGATCCGGTATCCCGAGGAGTCGACGACGGCGATTCGCCCGTCCGATAGCGCGGCGAAATGCAGCCCCGCGTCGAACGCCCTCACGGGGCTGAGATTGAAGGAAAAGCTGCCACCGCTGGCTTCCGCCGCGTCTCCGGTGGGCGGCGGCGGCTCCCAGGCCGTGTAGAACGGCTCGCGAGTTCCGTCCGTCCGGTAGCGGACGAGGGGGCGTCCGGGTGCGTCTCCCGTGCCGCCGACGGAGCTGCTCACCGACATGGCCTCCGCCGTTCCACTCACCACGAACTCGCGGGCGGTGATGATGCTCCCGTCCGAGAGCCACGCGCCGACGCGCCTGGGCGCGCCCTGCTTCGGATCGAAGGGCGCCGATTCCGCGTATTCGCCCTCCGGCGTGAAGAACTGGATTCCGTTGCGACCCCCGTCGAACACGGCGAGACGACCATCGGCGAGCAGGGATATCGATTCGGGATCGGTCAGTTCGCCGGGGCCTTCGCCCTGCCGGGAGATGGTTCGAAGGTAGACCCCGTCCCGGTCGAACACGACGACGTGCCCGGCCTGTTCGTCCAGTATGAAGAGGTCGCCCGCCTCGTTGAAGATCAGGTCGGCGATGGACCCGAAGACTTCCCAGTCCTCCCCATCCAGGGCCCCGGCGATCCAGCGGGATTCATGCGCCGGAGCGATCGTAAAGTCGGGACCGTCGATGACCCCCGACCCGCCAACCGGCGTCCCACCGCCGCCATCGCCCCCGCACGCGGCCAGGAGCCAGAGGCCCGCACCAAACAGGGAATGACGCCGGATTGCGTGGATCATGGGTTCCTCCCCGGGTTGTGCCGTCTCCTGCTCCTAGGGAAACCGTAGCCCCGAGGATGGTTGCCAAGGGGGGGCCGCCCCCCCCCGCCTCACCCTAGATCACCTGGAAGGTCACCCACTGGGAGACCCAGACGGCGGTCGGTTCACCCTGGTTGCTCGCGGGGCGGAACCGCATCTGCCGGGCGACTTCCATGGCGGCGCGGTCCAGCACGTCGTTGCCGCTGCTCGTCTTGATCTCCTGGTTGGCAACGGCGCCGGACAGGTCGACGTACAGCCACATCTCGACCCGGCCGCCGGTACCCGCATTCATCAGGTCGCGCGGATAGGCCCTCTGCAGAACCTGCTGGATCTCGCCCCCGTTCTGAAGAACCGGGGGCGTGTCGTACGCGACGGAGGTCGTCCGCTCCGCCTGCGCGGCCCTCTCGGCCAGGAGGGCCAGCGGGTTCTCCTCGATAGGGAGACCCCGGTCGGCATCGGCTTCGGGCGCGGGAGCATCCATCGACGCCTCGGGCTGCGGGGTGCCCAGCACGAGAATGAGGGCGAGCGCCGCCACGCCGGAAGCGCCCAGGGTTCTCGGAATGCGGAGCCGGGCCAGTGGCTCGGTCATGCGGCGCAGCCGCTTCTCCACGGCCGGCTTGCGTTCGGCGAAGGCGGCCGCGGCCAGCAGTGGCGCGGAGACACGACCTCCCACCGTGATGAGGGCATCCGCGTAGTCGCGCGGGGACTCTCCCCGTTCCAGCACGCGTCGGTCGCAGTCGAACTCGATCGCCAGCCGCAGCCGCGATGCCTGCCACCACAGGAACACGTTCCACGGCATCAGCACGAGGGCCGCGACCGCCGCGGCGAAGAGACGGTGGTCACCGGCGCATTGGTGTTCGTGCTCGTGCAGGAAGACCAGGCGCAACAGCCGGTCTTCGAGTTCGGGGATCCACCTCGGCATCACGACGACCGAGCGCCGGATTCCGACCACGGCCGGGCCCCGGTCATCCGCGATCATGACCCGCGATCCGAGGACGCAACCCGGCGTCCACGTCCGCATTTCCGACCGCAGGCGCCCGTACGCCCGCCCGAGATGGAGGAGCATCCCCACCGCGAGCAACACCCAGACCCCACCCGCGAGGACACTCATCGCGCCGGTATCGAACCACGCCGTGGGCACCGCCTCGAGCGCAGCGGGCGCGGAGGCCACGACCACCGGCTCGCTCAACCACACGAGAGGAGCCCAGGGTGCCGCGCCGATGCCCGGGAAGAGGCCGGGAGCGAGAAACGCCGCGAACGGGAGCGTCACGGAGCCGACGATCGCCGCGAACCAGCCCCAGCGCACGGGCTTCCGGAAGTGACCCAGAGCCCGCTCGGTCGCGAATGCGGCCAGGGCGAGGAGTCCCGAAATCAACAGGCAGTATCCGATCCAGGCGATGACCATGTCCCTACTCCTTCGAGGTCAGGCGTTCGTGCATCCCTTCCAGGGCCGGGGTTCTACCGGCCGCCAGCCCCCGCCCTCTCTTTCGTCGTGATTTCGATCACGCCGTGTTGGGCCTTCTCCCCGTACGTCTCTGTGGCACGCTCACCTCTCACGATCGTGACATGATCGATGTCGAGTGTGCCGAACTCCGACAGCCCCGCAGCGTCGGAAATCACGCCATCGATGACGATCAGCGGATCGGGCATGTTCCCCGAACGGGGCACGATCGCGAAGTCCAGCAAGCCATCCCCGTCGACATCGTCGAGGACCGCCGTGCGAACGATGTCTTCGATCTCGAGGCCACGGTCGGTAGCGGGCGGCGTTCGGGAGGGGGCTCCTTCCCTCATGCGGCTCATCAGGAAGGATGGGCGGTCAGCCGCCGGAGACTCGCTGTCCGCAGCGCCGTCCTTCGTCGTGATCTCGATCACGCCGTTCGTGGCGCGCTCGCCGTACAACTCGATGGCCGCGCTCCCCTTGATGACCTCGACGTGGTCGATATCGAGGGCCCGGAGGTCTGCCATGCTCGTGCCCTCGGATTGAATGACGCCGTCGACGATGACGAGCGGAGCATCCTCATCGGTTGGGGAAGAACTCCGGGCGGGGGCGGTGTCCGCATCGCTCGCCATCTGGAAGGTGATCCACTGGGCAATCCAGACGTCGGTCGGCTGGTCGCGGTTCATCGCGGGCTCGAAGCGCATCGTCGCGACGACATCCGCGGCGGCGGCGTCCAGGTCGCTGTTGCCGCTGCTCGTCTTGAGTTCCGTGTTGCGAACCATGCCGGACGTGTCGACGTACAGCCACATCTCGACCCGCCCGCCGATGCCCGCTGCCTTCAGGTTCGACGGGTAGGCTTGAACCAGCGCGTTGGATACTTCCGCCGCGTTCTGAAGCACCGGAGGCCTGTCGAACGCGATGAAGGACGGCCGGTCGCCGCGCCCGACGGCCTCCTCGTCGGGCACCACCGGGGGCACCCAGTCACTGGCTTCGGAGGGCGGAGTCACTGTCGCGGTGGGCGCTTCCGGCGCGTTCATGCCGCTCTCGGGCCCGGGGCAGCCGAGTACGAAGAGGACGGCGACCATGGCCAGCCCCGAGGCGCCGAGCGTGCGGAACAGGCGCATGTTGGCGGGCGGCTCGGTCATGCGGCGCAGGCGTCGCTCCACGGCCGGCTTGCGTTCGGCGAAGGCGGCAGCGGCGAGCAGCGACCCGGAGACGCGGCTTCCCACCGTGATGAGGGCGTCCGCGTAGTCGCGCGGCGACTCTCCCCGACCGAGCACGCGACGGTCGCAGTCGAACTCGATCGCGAGCCGCAGCCGGGACACCTGCCACCACGCGACCGGGTTCCAAGGCATCAGGACGAGCGCCGTAACCGCCGCCGCGAAGAGCCGATGGTCGCCGGCGCGCTGATGCTCCCGCTCGTGGAGGAAGACGAGGCGGAGCAGTCTGTCGTCGAGTTCGGGGATCCACTTCGGCATCACGACGACCGAGCGCCGGATCCCGACGACGGCCGGCCCCCGCTCGTCGGAGAACATGACCGGCGACCCCGCCACGCGGCCCGGCCGCCACGTCCGCATCTCCGACCGCAGCCGGCCGTAGACGCGTCCGACGTAGCCGATCATGGCAGCGGCCATGGCCAGCCAGCCCCACCCCAGCACCGCACCCACGGCCACCGCATCGAAACCTCCACCAGCCGCCGCGGCCGTTGCGGGCAGCTCCGCAGCCGTGGTTGCGGCCGGCAGACCGCTCAACCCGACGCCCGGCGCGACGGACGACACCCCGAAGCCGGGAAGGAGTCCGGGCGCGAAGAAGGCGACGACGGGCACCGTCACGGATCCGACGATCGCCGCGAACCACGCCCAGCGCACGGGCGTCCGGAAGTGACCCAGCGCCCGCTCCGAGGCGAAGGCGGCCAGGGCGAGGAGTCCCGAAATCAACAGGCAGTATCCGATCCAGGCGATGACCATGTCCCTACTCCTTCGAGCTGAGGCGTTCGTCCACCATGCCGCGCAGGTTCTCGAGGTCCTCCTTCGAGAGCGCACGGTCGGAGACGAGGTGCGTGAGCAGCAGTTCGGGCGACCCCTGGAACATCTTCTGAACCAGCCGGCGCACCGCGCTCGCGCCGGCGCAGTCGCGCCCCACGAGCGTGTGATAGCGGTAGGCCTTCCCCTCCTGGGTGTGCCCCACGTACCCCTTCTCCTCCAGCGTCCGGAGGATCGTGAGCACGGTGGTGTAGGCCAGCTCGTCGCCGAGGCGTTCCTGCACCTCCGCGACGGTCGAGGCCCCTCTCTCCCACAGCACCGCCATGAGGTCGAGTTCCCGCGTCGTGAACTTGATCTCCACGAGACAGGTCCTTTCGTCCCGAACCGTCAGCGTCGCCCCCCGCAGCGGCCGCCCGTCGCCGAAGCGACGGCGGGCCGAGCGGGCATCATTCCCGATTGAGCGTAAACGCGTCAGGATGCCGCTGTCAACTAGACACGTAGTAGAAACGTCCGAGGGACCCCGCCTCTGACAGGGCGCGGGAGGCGGGGCAGATGCCGCAGGCTGCTAAACGCGCAACCAGTTGTGTGCGAAGCGCACGAACCAGGAGGCGCCCGCGGACCGCAGGAAGCCGCAGGCCTCGCGTTGATCGCCGGGCCGGTTGGGTGGAGCGTAAGTGCCGGCCAACACTCTCAGCTTCTCGGCGCTCAGCCTGTCTATCTCGGCGGTATGATCCGCCGCTTCGATGAGACCGGCGATGGTCTTTCGGCGATCGCGAGTCCCCATCGCCGCGGCACGAAACCAGGTCACCAGGTAGAGGTCGTTCTCCCCCACTACGGCGGAACAGTCCTCCAGCGACTCGAGGCAGGCCTCGACCTCGCGCTGATCGTCGTCGGCCATCGCCAGGAGGCCGGTGAGCGCCCATGCCTGCGCCGCGAACGGATGCCGACCCGTGTGCCCGGAACCCCGGAGCAACTGCTCCATGTATTCCCGGCAGAGAGCGTAGTCCCCCTTGAAGAAGACGCACTGCGCCTGATTCAGCAGGGCGTAGGCCCGGGCTTTGGGTGGACTCTCGAGCTCCTCGTCGATCGCGCGGCTGCGGCCGAGTTCATCGAGCGCCCGTTCGAAGTTGCCGAGTTCGAGCAGCACCGCACCCAGGTTGTTGAGGTTCGCGGATTCGTGTCGGTTCTCGTTGCAGCTCTCCGAGGTGTCTTCCAGCAACTGGAGGGCGTCATGAAGACGCGCGCCTCGCATGGCCACCCAGAACTCCGCGGCGGTGGCGGCGCGGAGACCCTCGTAGCCGAGCCGGACAAGCCCGTGACGGCAGGTCTCGAGAACTCGGCGAGCCTCCGCAAGGCCGCTCTGACCTCCAACCCGATGGAAGAGAAGCCGAAACGCGTCGCACCAGACACCTGCGTAATCGGCGTCCTCGGGGACGATCCCGCGGAGGCGCGTACGGAACCTCTCGAGACGGGGCTTGCCGTTGCGCCGGGGCGTAGCTTCCGTCGCGTCGAGGACAGCGGTCTGCATCGCCAGCGCGCGGATTAGCGCCGGGTCGGTCGCATGCCCCAGAGACTCCGCGAGATTCTGACGGTGGAGATCCGTCGCGAGTCGATCTCCCGCCGCCAACGCCGCCCGCGCCAACGCCAGGTGGACGCGGCTCAGGTCGTTCCCGGTGTCGGCCACGGCGGCAATCTGGTGAAGGACGCTCATGGCCCGCCGAAACCGTCCCCGCTGCAACTCGGCCTCCGAGAGGAGGAGGCCGGAACGCAGGCGGTCGGCCCCGCCACTGGCATGCTCGAACGCCAACGCCGCCGCCTCACCCGCTACCGGTGACCGACCCTCCCCCAACGCCCCCTTTGCCACCTCACAGGCCAGACTGAAGGCGCGGGAGGACTCTCCGGCCGCGGCGAGCTCGGAGGCGGCCGCCGCCCGCGCGCCGAGACCCGCGTTCTCGAGGACTCCGGCCGCCGCCCGGTGTACCTGCGCCCTCTCGTCCGGCGGCAGATTCCACGCGAGCACGGCACCGGCCAGGGGGCGGCTCAACGTCCATCGATCCGTTTCGGAGTGTAACCAGCCCTTGGCGCGGAGCCCTTCAACAGCACCCCCACTCGAATCTGCGCCCACGATCGATTCGGCGTGGGCCCGTGCCGGGCGCGTGAGCAGCACCAACGTCGCCGCCAGTCGTCCTTCCCGGAGCGAGAGCGTCTCCAGTTGATCGCCGACGAGCGAACGAACCTCGGTGGACCGCTCGTAGGCCAATCGCCCGCCCGATTCCCGGTCGCCGACGGTCGTCGGGCTGAAGTTGTGACGCATCCACACCCTGAGGATGGCCCGGGCCAGAGCCGGATTGCCGCCGGAGAGCCTGGCGCATTCAGTCGCCTGTACCGGACTGCAGCCCCTCTCGGTTGCCTGAAGCGACGCCGCACACGCGTCGGTGGTGAGTGGATCGAAGGTGATCACGAAGTCCACGAGACGCGCGGCTTCTGCCCGCCGAGCCACGTCCGGGTTCGAAAAGCCGACCACCATGGCGCCCGGGAAATCCGCGGTCCGCATGACTTCATCCACGGTGGTCCAATCCGGAACGTCGGCCCTGATGACGATGAGTCGGGTCTTTCGAGGGTATCGGCCCAGCTCCGAGGCCAGATTCTCGCGCGTCCCCGCAAGGTCCGGCGGAAGCCACTGCACCGACCCTCCACCGCTGGATACGAATCTGGCGAAGTCCCGCACGACGTCTTCCCGTCCGAGACCGCGCTCGCCGGCCAGAGCCAACCGTATGGGCACCGCGCGGGACGAACGGAGAGCGAGGCTCAGCTGGCGGAACTCTCCTCCTCGATCCGACATCCGCGGTTCCCGGCGCTCGCGGACGACCAGGGGTGCGGCGTCAAGCTGGTTCCGAGCCCACGCCGCCGTCTCCGTCAGCTCCGTGGCGCTGGCGACCCAACCGCATTTCTCCAGCGCTCGGTAGTAGGAAAGGGCGGAGGCGTAGTCGCCCTTCATGCACAAGGCACGCATGAGGGTGCTGTGCGCGTGTTCGTCGAACTCGTTCTGCCTCACGAGCCGGAGCGCAGCCAGACACGTCCGGTCCCAGTCGCCGCTCTCCTCGGCGGCTTGTTGCACGGTCTTGAGCGCCATGGCGACCAGGACGCGACAACGCTCCCGTTCGCCGTCCAGCCAGCGCTCGAACTCGTCCGCTCCCAGGTTGAGCAGACCGGGGGCGAAGTCTCCCCGGTACAGATCGATGACGGTCTCGTGGTCCCTGGCCTGGAACGCCCGTTCGAATGCATCGAGTTCGTATGTGATCCGCTGCGGCACGAGTCGGACCGTGTTGGCGTCCACGGTGATCACCGGACCCATGGACGACCGGATGTCGTAGAGTGCCTGGCTGAGCGAGTGTCGCGCTTTTCTGTCGCGACTGTCCCACAGGAGATCGGCGAGCGTCTCCCGCATGTGGACGGTTCCGGGGTGTGCAACGAGATACAGCAGGAGACCCGTGTGCTTCCGTGACCGCAGCGGGATCCTTGCCCCGCGTGGGTCCGAGGTCGCGACCTCGCCGAAGCAGCGCAGCGTAAGCATGTTCCTTTCTCCCCTGAGAGATTGACGTGGCGGCAGTGGTTCTGTCGCCCGAGAACTACTTACGGGGGAGATATCTACATGGTATCAACATATTGTGATATAATAAGATAAAGCGATGTGTCGAACTCGTCGACCGCACATTCAACCCCTCTGAATTGGGGGGTCGGACGAACGTTTACCGGAGGGTGTCGAGCGCTCTCAGGATCGCCGCCTCGATCTCGTCCAACAGCTCCGGCCAGTCGAGCGTTGCGGTCTTCGTCACCGTGATGAAGTTCTCGACGATGAGCAGGGCCCGGACTCCATCGACCTCGAACAGGCGCGCCGCCAGCGGGTCTTCGGCGGCGGACTCGGGATCGAAATAGCTCCGGCTCCCCTTGCCGGGGATGTCGCGGTCCAGGACGAACTTCGCCGCGTGCGGGTTCGGGGTCCCCTCAACCGTGATCTGGATATCGGAGTCTGTCATCGGGTCCCGAGTTGAAGCCGTGGATGCGATGCGTTTGAGTATCGGCGGGCTGGGCTCGCTCGCAAGGCCTCCTTGCCCGGACTTCCGCCCGCGGACACGATGCGAACGCGGACCCACGGACCTGGATGATCCATGATCGCTCACAGGCAACCCGGACTCGGCGCCGTCCTTCCGGTGGCCCTGGCGGCCCTGGCGACCCTCGCGGGGGTTGCGGCGGCGGTCGGGCAATCGGGCCCCGCCGTCCGGGGGCCGGATCGCGTCCTCGCCTTCCCCGCCCCGGTCGGAGAGGAACGGCTGGAGGTGGACCGCGGGGCGATGGGAGCCTGGCACCGCATCCGCAAACTCGCCACGACGGCGAGCCTGCTCCACGTCACCGCGCACCCCGACGACGAACACGCCGGCATGCTCACGCTGGCCAGCCGGGGGTGGGGCGCCCGGACCGCCCTCCTCAGCCTCAACCGCGGCGAGGCCGGCGCCAATGCGATCGGCCCCGAACTTTTTGACGGCCTCGGGCTGATCCGGACCCGCGAACTCGTCCTCTCGGGCCGCTACTACGGCCTCGACGACCTCTACTTCACGACGGCGGTCGACTACGGCTACTCGAAGTCGGTGGACGAAGCCTTCCGAAGCTGGGACCGCGAGGCAGTGCTCGAGGACATGGTCCGTGTCATCCGCCTCAACCGCCCGCTCGTCGTCGTGAGCCGCTTCCACGGGTCGGCCCGCGATGGACACGGGCACCACCACGCGGCGGGGCTGCTGACGCCGGAAGCGGTGGCGGCGGCCGCGGATCCGACGCGCTTCCCCCGCCAGATCGCCGAAGAGGGACTCCGGCCCTGGCGGGTCCTCCGCACCTTCCGCGGGGGGCTTCGCGTCGACGAGCCGCACGATGTGGAGGTGAATGCGACCGGGATGAGCCCGTGGCTCGGCGATACGTACCAGCGCTGGGCCAGCCGGGGACTCGGCCTCCAGCGTTCCCAGACGGCGGGGCGCGTGCGAACGGGCGGCGGCCGCCATCTCTACGGACGCCTCGACGGGACCGGCGGCCGGGCGACGGGGGTCGAGGGTTCGTTCTTCGCGGGACTCGACACGACGCTGAGCGGACTCCCCGCACTCCTGGGCGAGGCGGCCTCACCCGAGGTGGATTCGCTGCTCGCCGAACTGGACCGCCTCGTCGGCGCCGTGACGTCGGCTTTCGACTTCCGAGACCCGGAGCGCGCCGCGGCCGACCTCGCTCGGGGGCTGGGTTGGGTCCGGGCGGTGGCCGCCGCGCTCCCGGACGCTCCGGAGACGCGATTTCATCTCTCGCTGAAGGAACGACAGTTCGAGGACGCGATTCTGGCGGCGACCGGAACCACGGTGTCCGCGAGACTCTCGGGCGGCCCAGCCGGTCGGGGCGAGGCCGTCCTGACGCCGGGCCAGCCCGCCAACGTTCGCCTCCGGGTCGAGCCGCCGGAGGCCGCGGAGGGGGACGGGGTCACGACCTGGATCGAGAGCCGCGGCGGCGAGACGCTGGCGTCGTCGAACGGGGGCGCCCGTCTGCCGGACGGCTCGGCGCAGCCGCTCGAGATCCGGGTTCCGGCCACGCCCGCCGCACCGTACTTCGGACGCGGGGACGTGTCGGAGAACCACTACCAGGTATCCGACTCGGCGGACCTTCATCTCCCGTGGCGGCGGCCGGCGCTCGCAGCCGGTGTCGAACTCGCCGTCGGCGGGCATGTCATCGCGCATACCGTTCCGGTGACGGCGCCGGTCTCGCGTCTGCCCTACGGTTCCGTGACACGGAGGGTGGAGACCCTGCCCGCTCTCTCCGTTTCGCTGGCGCCGGGCGTGGGCATCGTGCCCGTCGACGGCGCGGGTGGCGACGTCGACTCGCCCGGGGACGGCGGCGCGGCGCGCATTGAATTGCGTGCGCGGGTCGTGGCGAACGCGCCGCCGCTCTCCGCCACCGTTCATCTCGAGCTGCCGGAGGGGTGGACGACGGTCCCCGGCACTCCCGCCACCGTGGAGCACGACTTCCGCGGCCCGGGCGAGGTCGTGGACGCGGCGTTCCTCATCGCGCCCCCAGCCGGGTGGCGGGGCGAGGCGGAGATCGCGGCGGTGGCCCGCGCGCGGGGAACGGACCATCGCCGCGGCTATACGACGATCGAGCACCGGGACCTGCCGCTTGCGCGGCTCTGGCGCCCCGCGCGGACCACGGTGCGGTCGGTGGGCGTCGCCCGACTCGACGGCGTCCGGGTCGGCTACGTGATGGGGGTCGGCGATGAAGTCCCGGCCGGGATCGAGGCGCTCGGCGCCACCGTCGAACTCCTGGACGAAGCCGCCCTCGCGGAACTGGATCCGGCCGCCGGCGCGGGTTCCGGCGACGAGGCGGGGTTCCACGCGATCGTCGTGGGCACCCGCGCCTACGCCGTGCGCGAAGACCTTGTCGAATACAACCCGCGCCTGCTGGAGTACGCCCGCCGGGGCGGGCATCTCGTCGTCCTCTACCAGACACAGGAATACGTGCCGTCGGCGATGGCGCCGTATCCGGCCTCCCTCCCCCGGGGAGCGGAAGAAGTGTCGGAGGAGGACGCGCCCGTCCGCCTGCTCCGACCCGACCACCTCTTGATGGCCGCGCCCAATCGCCTCGCCGATGCCGATTTCGACGGATGGATCGAGCAGCGCGGCTCCAAGTTCTTCTCCGACTGGGATCCGGCCTACACGCCGCTCGTGGAGACGCACGACACCGGCCAGGCTCCGCAGGAGGGCGTGTGGCTCACCGCTCCGGTGGGCGACGGGCGCTATACCTATCTCGCGCTCGCCCTCCACCGGCAACTGCCGTACGGAGTGCCGGGCGCCTACCGCATCCTCTCCAACGTCCTCACCCCTCGCGGGGCATCGGCGCCCGCTCCCGGAGACCGCTGACGGGTGGCGCTGACCACGCTCGACTGGGTCGTCGTCTGCATCTACGGCGCGATCGTCCTCGCCATCGGGTTCGGGTTCGCCAGGCGGGCCAGCGGCAGCGTCGAGGATTACTTCATCGCGGGCCGCTCGCTGCCCTGGTGGCTCGCGGGCACGTCCATCGCGGCCACTTGGTTCGCGACGGACGCCCCGCTCGCCACGGCCGCCCTCGTGCGCCGGCAGGGCGTGTACGGCAACTGGCTCTGGTGGTACGAGGCGGCGGGGATCCTCATGCTGACCTTCTTCTACGCGCGTCTGTGGCGGCGCGCGGGCGTCCTCACCGACGCCGAGGTCATCGAGATCCGCTACGGCGGGGCGCCGGCACGGGCGCTGCGGGGCTTTTCGGCCGTCTACCAGGGCCTGCTCAAGAACGCCGTCGTCATGGGCTGGGTCATGCTCGCGATGGTGAAGTTCAGCCGGGTGCTCCTCGGCTGGGACCCCGCCGTGACCCTGACCGTCTGCGTCGGACTCGCGCTGGCCTACACGGTCGCATCGGGACTCTGGGGCGTCGTCGTGACCGACCTCCTCCAGTTCGTCGCCGGCATGCTCGGGGCGATCACCCTGGCGGGAATCGTACTCACGCGCTTCGGCGGTCCGGCGGCGATGGCGGACGCCGTGCGCGAGATGCCGCAGGCGCCGCCGGGCGCCCTCGACCTCGTGCCGTCCGCCGGGACCGCATCCTCGCTCGAGATTGTCTCCTTCCTGTGCCTCATCGGCATCCTGTGGCTGAGGAGCGGACAGGGCGACGGCTACGTGGCCCAGCGCCTGTTCGCGACACGGGACGAGCGTCAGGCCGTGAAGGCCTCGCTGTGGTTCGCCTTCGCGGGAACCGTGCTCCTCACCTGGCCCTGGATCGTCGTCGGCCTCGGGTCGCTCCTCGTCTTCCCGCCGACGGCCATGGACCCGGCGCTCGCCGCGGATCCCGAACTCGCCTACCCGATGATGATCCGGGAACTCATGCCGGCCGGGCTCCGGGGGCTGATGGTCGCCACCTTTTTGGCCGCGTTCATGAGCACGATGGACACGCACCTGTGCTGGGGCGCGTCGTACATGGTGAACGATGTCTACCGCCGCTTCCTGAGGAAGGATCGCTCCGAGCGGCACTACGTCGCGGCGTCGCGGGTCATGGTCGTGCTGCTCGCGGTGGTCGCGGCGGGCGTGGCCTGGCAGATGGAGTCGATCCGGAGGGGCTGGATCTACATCATCGAACTCACGGCGGGGGTCGCGCTCGTCTGGCTCCTGCGCTGGTACTGGTGGCGGGTGAACGCGTGGGCCGAGATCGCCGCGATGGCGGGGTCGGTGCTGCTGGCCAACGGCCGGCACCTGCTCGGCCTCATCGAGCCCGCCCTGCCCGCGGCGGCGATCCGGGCCGCGGACGGCTTCTACGCGCCGGAGATGGACCTCATCCGGGCGGTGGTCATCCTCATCGCCTGCACCGCGCTCTGGCTCGCCGTCGTCCTCGTCACCCGGCCCGAGTCGGATGACGTGCTGGACCGTTTCTACCGGCGTGTCCACCCCGGCGGCTGGTGGCACCGCGTGGCGGAACGCACCGGCGTCCGCTCGTCCGACCCGCCCGCGAGCCGCATGTGGCCGGGCTTCCTCCTCGGCGCAGTCTTCGTCTACGCGAGCCTGCTCGGCATCGGATACCTGCTCACGGGCCGCGCCGGCGTGGGCGCGCTCCTGCTCGCCGTGTCGGTGGCCGCGGGCGCGATCTCCGTCCGCATCGCGCACGCCGACACGGCCCCGTCGCCCTCGGGGACTTCGCCATGAACGACCCGCTCAGGATCGTCCTCGTCGGGGCCGGCAGCCGCGAGTTCGGCCCTGCCTCCATCCGCGACGTCCTCCTCAGCGATCCCCTGTGCGATCGGGACCTGAGCCTGGTCCTCGTCGACATCGACCCGTCGGAACTGCCCCGCGCGCGGGCGTACGCGGAAGCGGTGGCGGAGCGGCTGGGCCGGCGCGTCGCCGTATCCGCGACCACGGACATCGAGACGGCGCTCCCCGGCGCCCGCGCGGTCGTCCTCGCGATCGAGATCGACCGCTACTTCTACTGGGCGCAGGACTTCCACGTCCCCCGCGCGTTCGGCTCCTCCCAGATCTACGGGGAGAACGGCGGGCCGGGCGGCCTCTTCCACGCCCTGCGCAACATGCGTCCGGCGGTGGAGTTGGCGCGGGCGATGGAGGCCCACTGTCCCGAGGCGTGGCTCGTCAACTACACGAACCCGCTCACGAAGCTGTGCGAAGCCCAGAGCCGGCTCTCGTCCGTGCGCGTCGTCGGACTCTGCCACGGCGTCTTCCACGGGATGGAACAGATGGCGCGCCTCCTGGAGCTGCCGGTCGAGCGCCTCGACGCCCGGGCGAGCGGGCTCAACCACTTCAGCTGGTTCGAGTCCGTGCGCGACCGCGAGACGGGCGAGGACCTCTACCCGAGGCTGCGGCGCCGCGAGCGGGAGGCGCATTGGCTCCACGACTGGGACGAGATCGCGCTGAGCCGGATCCTGTTCCGGGTCTTCGGCCGCTATCCCAGCCCCGGGGCAAACCATATCGGCGAGTACCTGGGATGGGGACGGGAATTCCTCGGCAGCAGCCTCCTCCAGTTCTTCTACGACCCCGTGCACGGCGCGCCGTGGGAGAGGGGGGAGACCCCGACCTGGCTCTACAATCTCGGCGAGAACCCGACGGATGTGCCGGCCTTTCCGGAGTCCCCGCTGCCCCGGGTGCGGGACGAGGACAACGGCCGCAACCGTGGGGACGACATCGGGGCCGGCGGAGAACTCACGTCGTCAGGAGATCTCGCTCCGTCCGGCGAGCTGGCGGTGCCCCTTCTCGAGGGCGTGCTGTGCGGCGTGGACACCCACCTCGACGCAGTGAACGTCCCCAATGAGGGCTACGTCCCCGGCCTGCCGGACGGCGCCGTGGTGGAAGTCCCGGCCCGCGCCGACGCGAACGGGCTGCATCCCGCCGCCATGGAACCGCTTCCCGAGGGGATCCTCGGACTCCTCCGGACCCAGACTTCGATCAACCGCCTCCTCGTCGACGCCTTCGCCGACGGCGCCCGCGGGACGCTGCTCCAGGCGCTGCTCCTCGATCCCACGACGGACTCCTACCGCACCGCGGTCCACACCATCAACGAGATGTTCCGGCTCCAGGCGGACGTGCTGCCCGAGATGGAGTGGTAGCGGGCGGGTTGTCGGGGGTGGACGTCTTCTACCAATTGTAGGATGTCCACGCGCCGCAGTCGGTGGCCGGGCACACGAGCCGTACCCGGAACGGCGAATCGTCGGAGCGGGGGGCCCGGTGTTGCTCGACGCAGCGCACCATGCGGGCCTCGCACCGGGGGCAGTCCGGCTCGCCACCGGGACCGGCGTGTTTGCGGTCGCGCCGCTCGAGCGTCTGACCTGCCTCGAAATCGAGAAGCGGCCCCTTCTCCGGGGCCGACGGTGACGGATCATCCATGGCGAAACACGATATTCCGGCCGAGCCCGGATCGGCCAGCCCAGCCGCGGCGGGATCGGCCAGCCCGGCCGCCGCTGCCGCCGTAGCGGAGTCGGCGCTGCCGCTCGACGATCGCATCGACAAGTTGCGGCGCCAGTTTCCGATCCTCTCCCGCAAGACCTACCTCAACTCCAACTCCCTCGGCGCACTCTCTCTCCGCTCGGTGGAGGAGCGACGGCGCTTCGAGGACCTGTGGCACGAGATGGGGGCGGCCGCCTGGTATGAGATCTGGGTCGCCAAGCTCGAGGAAGTCCGGGAGCAGTTCGGGCGGACCATCAAAGCCGAGGCAGACACGATCGCGCTGATGTCGAGCGTTTCCGCGGCCGTCTCCGTCGTTTGGGGGGCCATCGCGGCCAGCCTCAGGGGCACCGGCCGCGACAAGGTCGTGCTCACCGAACTCGACTTCCCGACCGTCGGCCACCACTTCCTGTCCCAGCGGGCGAACGGTCTCGAAGTGAAGATCGTCCCGAGCCCCGACGGGATTCACGTCCCCCTCGAATCGATTCGAGCCGCCGTGGACGAACGCACCGCGCTGCTCGCGACGTCCCACGTCTTCTTCACGAGCGGCAACACGCAGGACGCGGCCGAACTCACGCGGATCGCGCACGATGCCGGTGCGTTCATTTTGTTGGACGCATATCAATCAAATGGACAACTTGCGATCGACGCGGGGGCGCTGGGGGTGGACTTCCTCGTCGGCGGAGCGCTCAAGTGGCTCTGCGGCGGGCCGGGCATGGCCTATCTCCATGTGAACCCGGGGGTTCGTCTCGATCCGGTCACGCTCTCGTGGTTCGGTGTTGAAAACCAGTTTCTTTTCGACATCCGCGATGCGACCCCTCGAGCGGACGCCAGGCGCTTCGAGCTGGGGACCCCCGCCGCGGGCGTCGCCTACACGGCTGCGGGAGGCCTGTCCATCGTTCTCGAGTATGGGATTCGGGCCATTCAACAGCGTAACCGGCTCCTGGCGAATGACTTGCGGGAGAGGCTGTCGGATCTCGGCTACAGGCTCCACCAGGCGTCGGATCCGGCGGCGCGATCCGCCCTCGTCCTCGTCGAGCATGACGGCGATGCGGCCGCCGCCGTGCGTCATCTGGCCGCGCGCGACGTAGTTGTCGACCATCGCGGCCCTCTCGTTCGATTCTCCCCCCATTTCTACAACACGCTCGAGGACAACGAACGCGCCGTGGCGGCGCTGGCTGAGATCTGAGGGTAAAGCGATAGAGTAAAGGATATACGACCGGGACCGGTCGAGCGTTTGGCCCGTAGCTGAGAAGGAGGAAACCGATGGAAGACCTCACGCGGGCAGTGGAAGTGTTCGTGTCGATCAACCTCATCGTCCTGGGGGTCTCATACCTCCTCCAGCCGGATGCCTGGAAGGCGTTCCTGGAGCACCTGCAGTCGAAAGGGACGGCCGGCAGCCTGACCGTCGCGTTCCTCGCCATGGCGATCGGATCCTTCATCGTCGCCTTCCACAACGTGTGGGGTGGCGTGCCGACGATCCTCACCGTCTACGGCTGGTTGGCGCTGGCGAAGGGCGCGTGCTACGCCCTGCTGCCCGGACTCGCTCTGAAGGGAATGGAGACGGGGCTCCGGATGGGCGCCGGCCTGTGGCGGGCCGGCGGCGTGCTGGTCGCGGCGATCGGTGTCGTCGTCCTGCAACACGCCCTGCAGGGGTAGGAAGACGCGCTGCCGGGGTTGAGAAACGCTCTGCGGGGGTAGCGGTCGGACGGCTCGACTTCCGCCGGAAGCCGCCCGTCAAGCCAGGGTGGCGTGGGCGGACATCGCGAGGGCGCCCGTTTCGT
Organism: Candidatus Palauibacter polyketidifaciens; assembly: GCF_947581785.1. Lineage (NCBI taxonomy): Bacteria > Pseudomonadati > Gemmatimonadota > Gemmatimonadia > Candidatus Palauibacterales > Candidatus Palauibacteraceae > Candidatus Palauibacter > Candidatus Palauibacter polyketidifaciens. Next base: position 65,858 of record NZ_CANPVO010000020.1, read on the forward strand.
CGAGCGCCCTCAGATTCGCGCGGTCCCCCTCGCGTCTCCCCTGGAGGGCGATCGTCCGGTCGACGAACATCGGCCGGCGGGCCCGGAAGTTCAGCGTCCGCAGCGGCCGCCCGGAGCGCCGGACCGCGAGATCCGCGAGGAGCAGCGCCGTGAGCGGGCCGTGCACGACGAGATCCGGGTACATCTCGACGTCGCGCGCGTAGTCCCGATCGTAGTGGATGCGGTGCGCGTTGAAGGTGAGCGCGGAAAACCGGAACAGCATGGCTGCGTTCGGCGTCACCGACTCCGACCACTCCATCTCGTCCTCCGGGGCCGAACGCTCCGGCAGCACCAGCGGCTCCGTGGGCCGCTCGAGGAAGACCAGGTCCTGTTCCTCGACGATCTCCCCGTCGCTCCCCGAGATCCGGTGTTCGACCGTTACAAGGACGAGCGGGCCGCTCCGGCCGGTCTTGGGCGTGACCGACACGATCGTCGAGCGACGGCGGAGCCCGTCTCCGACGCGCACGGTCCCCTCGAATTTCAGGCGGCCGCCCGCCCACATGCGGCGGGAGAAAGGCAGCGCCGGCAGGAAGTCGCCGCGTTTCTGGTGGCCGTCGACGTCGAGTTGGCCGCCCGGCGCCAGTTCCCGGCAGTACATCCAGTGGAACAGCGGCGGGAGGGGGTCTCCCTCGTCCAGGGCCGACGGGTCGCGGTCGAGCGTGGCCAGCATCGCGCCCGCGAGCGCGGCGGAGGCCCGGTCGGCGACCTCCTCCGTGCGCCCGATGCCGCGCGCGTCGCCCTCCGTGGCCGCTCCCGGCTCCTCCATACCCGCTCCCCGCTCCCGCATGGCCGCTCCCCGCTTCAGAAAGACTTCGGGAGACCCAGGACGTGGGTCGCCACGTGGGAGAGAATCAGGTTCGTGGAGATCGGCGCGATCTGATACAGGCGCGTCTCGCGGAACTTGCGCTCGATGTCGTACTCGGTGGAGAAGGCGAAGCCCCCGTACGTCTGCATGCACATGTCGGCCGCGGCCCACGAGGCGTCCGATGCGAGGTACTTGGCCATGTTCGCCTCTGCGCCGCACGGCGCGCCGTCGTCGAACAGCGACGCCGCCCGCTCGACCATGAGCGCCGCCGCCTCCGTCTTCATGTGGGCTTCGGCGATGGGAAACTGGATGCCCTGGTTCTGCCCGATGGGGCGCCCGAACACCTCGCGGTCCTTCGCGTATTCCGCCGCATGCTCCACGAAGAACCGCGCGTCCCCGACGCACTCCGCCGCGATGAGCACGCGCTCCGCGTTCAGCCCATCGAGGATGTAGCGGAAGCCCTTCCCCTCCTCGCCGATGAGGTTCGCCGCGGGCACGCGCAGTCCATCGAAGAACACCTCGGTGGTGGAGTGGTTGATCATCGTCTCGATGGGCCGGATCGTGACGGACCTTCCGACTTCGTCCCGCAGGTCGACCAGGAAGACGGACATCCCGGCCGTGGGCTTCACGCTCTCCTCGCGGGGCGTCGTGCGCGCGAGGAGGAGCATCAGGTCGGAGTGTTCGGAGCGGGAGATCCAGGTCTTCTGCCCGTGGATCACATACGCGTCGCCATCACGCTCGGCCGTCGTCTCGATCCGGGTCGTGTCCGTGCCGCAGGTCGGCTCGCTCACGCCGAAGGCCTGAAGCCGCAACTCTCCCGCCGCGATCCGGGGCAGGTAGCGCCGCTTCTGCGCCTCGCTGCCGTGCCTGAGCAGGGTGCCCATGATGTACATCTGGGCGTGACAGGCGGCCCCGTTGCAACCGGTACGCTGGATCATCTCGAGGATGACGCACGCCGCCCTGAGGTCGAGGCCGGCGCCGCCGTATTCCTCGGGGATGAGCGCCGCGAGATATCCGGCCTCCGTCAGCGCCTCGATGAACGCCGTCGGGTAGGCGCTTTCGCGGTCCCGGTCGCGCCAGTACTCGCCCGGAAAGCGCTCGCACAGGCTGCGAACGCCCGCCCGGATCGCCTCGTAACCGTATTCGGAACTCGTGAACACCTGGGCCGGTTTCCATCCGGGTTTCGTCGATCGAAGGGACGGAACGGAGGGTACGGGTTGCCGGCGGCCGCCGCGATGGCTCCCGCCGATGGCTCCGGGCGGAACGGGGCGGCATATTGTTCGACGTGAGCACAGTGGACGACCCGGACATCTCGCCGCATCGCGACTCCGATGGCGCCGATTGGGGGGAGCAGGTATTCCGATCGCTCCCGGGCCTCGGCATCCGTCACGTCGCCACGGTCCCGGACGCCGGCCTCGGGAGGTTTCTCGAACTGTGCGACGCGGACCCCGCGATCCGACTCATCACGCTCACGACGGAGGAAGAGGGGATCGCCCTCGCCTGCGGGACGTGGCTCGGCGGCGAACTCGCGGCCGTCGCCATGCAGTCGAGCGGGGTCGGCAACGTCGTGAACATGCTCGGACTCCCGAGCGTGTGCCGGATTCCATGTCTCCTTCTCGTGTCCATGCGCGGCGAAGCCGAGGAGCGGAACCCGTGGCAGGTCCCCGTGGGACGCGCGGTGCCCGACCTCCTCGCCGCCCTCGGTGTGGACGCCTTCCGTCCGGAGTCCGCCTCCGGGGTGGCGCCGGCGTTCGCGGAGGCCGCCGCGCGGGCGGAGAAGACCGGACGAGCTGCCGCGGTGCTCGTCAGCCAGCACATCATCGGCGCCAAGTCGTTCACGGACGGAGACTGATGAGGGACACGAGACTGGACCGGCGCGCGCTCGTTGCGGAAATCCTGGACCGGCGCGGCGACGCGGCCGTCGTCGCGGGACTCGGTTCCCCGGCGTGGGATTGTCACGCGGCGGGCGACTCGCCGCTGAACTTCTACTTCTGGGGCGCGATGGGCGGGGCCGCGATGCTGGGGCTCGGCGTCGCCCTCGCGCAGCCGGCCCGGCGGGTACTTGTGGTCACCGGGGACGCGGAGATGCTGATGGGAGTGGGGAGCCTCGCCGCGATCGCCGCCCAGGCCCCCTCCAACCTCGCCCTCCTCGTGCTCGATAACGAGGCGTTCGGCGAGACGGGACGGCAGGCGGGACTCACCGGGAGAAACACGGACATCGCCGCGATCGCGCGCGGCGCCGGCATCGACGCCGCCTTCACGGTCGGTGGCGAAAACGATGAGGGGGCCGCGGGGACGGACTTCGACGCGCTGGCGGATACCCTGTTCGCGACGGAAGGCCCGGTTCTGTGCGTCGCGAAGATCGCGCTCAGCGCCGAATCGGGCTCATTTCCGCCGCGGGATGGTGCCCTGCTTCAGGCCCGTTTCCGGGCCGCGCTTGCCGGCGACTGAGCGCCGGCGCGGCGGTCAGGACTTCAGGAGGCTGGAAGGGTCGTAGCCCGTGCCCCGCAGGATGCGCTCCACGGCCTCGCCGAGCTTCGAGTTCGGCGTGGAGGCGCCCGCCGTGATGCCGATGCTGATGTTGCCGTCCGGCAGCCATGCGCCTTCCGTCACCGTCTCATCGGTTCCGATCCGCTTGTGGCTGATGCGTCCCCGCACGGTGTCGATGCAGGCGGCGTCCTCGATGTGATACGTCGTCGTGTACAGCCCGCAGAGGTACGCGAGCTGGTTCGTGTTCGAGGAGTTGTAGCCTCCGATCACGACCATGAGGTCCGGCGGATCCTCCATCATCTCCTTCACGGCGTCCTGCCGCTTCTGCGTGGCCGAGCAGATCGTGTCGAAGCTGCGGAACCGGTCCGTCATCTCCTCCGGCCCCCAGCGATCCACGATCGCCTCGCCGAGCTGCGCCGCGATCGCCAACGACTCGGAGGCCAGCATCGTCGTCTGGTTGGCGACACCGATCTTTTTGAGATGGAGGTCGGGATCGAACCCGTCGGACACCGATTCCGCGAACGACTCCATGAAGGAAGCCCGTTCCCCTTCTCCGCGGATGTACGCGCAGACGAGCTGGGCCTGCTCCATGTCGCGGACGATGAGGAACTTCCCGTTTTCGTGCTTCAGGACCTGGGAACTCGTCGCCCGCGTCTCCTCGTGCCAGTGCTTGCCGTGGATGATCGAGGTGAACCCATCGCGGGCGTAGCCGTCCACCCGCTTCCACACGTTGAGGACCGAGCCGCACGTCGTGTCGACGAGAATGCAGTCGAGGGCCCGCAACGCCTCGAAATCGTGCAGCGTCACACCGAAGGCCGGAATGATCACGACATCGTCCTCGGTGACGCCGCCGAAGTCGAACTCCCCGTCGTCGGACGGATAGAGGAATTCGATCTCCATCTCCTGGAGCCGGCGGTTCACGTGCGGGTTGTGGATGATCTCGCCCACGAGCAGGATCCGCCGATCCGGGAACTTGCGGCGCGACTCGTATGCGTAGTCCACCGCACGGTCCACGCCGTAGCAGAAACCGGAACTCTTCGCGAGACGCAGGAGGATTCGCCCGGCCTGAAGCTCGAAGTCCCGCTCCCTGATGAGGGAGACGATGGCGCTCCCGTACTCGAAATCGATCACCGGCTGGATCTCCTTCTTCAGACCCAGCCCGCGCCGGTAATAGCGTTCCTCCGCGGTCGACGCCTTGCGACCGCCCGCACTCAGTGTCTGTTTCGTCATACCCTGAAGATGGCAAAGTCCCGCGCGGCTGCCAAGCAAGCGGCGTTGGCTGCCGTCTTGACGCACACCGCCCGCATCGGCAGACCTCTACGGGCGTCGTTGCGCCAGATCGGCGGATGCAGGGGTCCGGCCGGTGAAACCGGCGGGCCCGAAACCTGCACCGGAAGACGCGAACCCGACGGGCGCACGCACGTCGCGCGAGGACCTGGAAGCTACGCGAGCATGAGCGAAGAAAACGGACGCAAGGATCAGGCTGAAGCGCTGCCCGCCGAAAACGGCGGCGTTATGGTCGAGATGAAGGTCGCCGAGGTGGAGGGCGCCGAAGCCGCAGCCCCCGCCGAAGAGACGGAACCCGGGCGCAAGAGCGACTCGAAGCGCCTGCGGCTGCCCGTGCTCCCCCTCAGGGGTACGGTCGTCTTCCCCGCCGTGGCCGCGCCGATCGCCGCGGGCCGGGACAAGACCATGAAGGCCATCGACCGGGCGATCGCGGGGGAGAAGCTGCTCTTCGCCGTCGCCCAGCTCGATGCCGAAATCGAGAGGCCGGACCCCGAGCACCTTTACCGCATCGGGACCGTGTGCCGAATCGCGCAGATGCAGAAGGTGCCCGGCGGCATCCAGATGGTCATCCAGGGAGACACCCGCGCCGCCGCCCTCGAGTACGCCGAGCGCGACGGATACCTCGAGGTCGTCGCGCGGGAGATGGACGACATGGATCCGCTCGACCCCGAAGAGCGGGCCTTCGCGGCTCTCTACAAGGAGGTCCATGAGAGATCCGCGGAAGTCAGCCGGCTGCGCGGCGTCCCGAAGGAGATCGTCGACCACCTCCTGGGCGGGGTGTCGACGCCCGGCGAACTCGCCGATCTCGTCGCCTTCTACACGGAGCTCGAGGTCGAGGAGAAGCAGGAACTCCTCGAGACCCTCTCCGTCGAGGCGCGGCTGCGCTCGCTGCTCGTGCACCTGCAGAAGCAGATCGGCCTGCTGGAGGCGCAGGAGGAGATCCGCGAGCAGGTCCAGGAAGAGCTGGGGGAGAGGCAGCGCGAGATCTTCCTGCGCGAGCAGATGAAGGCGATCCAGAAGGAGCTGGGCGAGGACATCGACTCCCAGGAGGCGAACGACCTCCGCGAGCGCATCGAGGCGCTCGAGTTGCCGGAGGAGGCGCGCCAGGAAGTCGACCGCGAGCTTCGGCGTCTCGAGCGCATCCCGCGCGAGTCCGCGGAGGCTCAGGTCGTGCGGACCTATCTGGAGATCGTCGCGGACCTCCCCTGGTCCGAGACGACCGAGGAACAACTGGACATCCCCCGGGCCGAAGAGGTCCTGGAACGGGATCACTACGGACTTCAAGATGTGAAGGACCGGGTGCTCGACTTTCTGGCGGTGCGGAAGCTCCAGGAAGAGACGCGGTTGCGCGAAGCTCGCGAGCTGGAGGCCGAAAGCGGATCGGAGGCGGCGGACGACGCGGAGCCGGACGGCGACGTCGAGGCGAGCGGCGACGCGGAGAGCGGGGCGTCGGGGAACGGCGACGCGGAGGGCGAGGCGGATGGGACAGCCTCCGATGGGGGGGAATCCGACGAGGCGGAGGCCGACCCGGTACCGGGATACGAGGACGACCGCGCGGGGGAGACGCTGCTCTTCGTCGGGCCGCCGGGCGTGGGCAAGACCTCCATCGCCCGTTCCATCGCCGACGCCATGGGCCGCAAGTACGTCCGCGTGTCGCTCGGCGGCGCGCGCGACGAGGCGGATATCCGCGGACACCGGCGCACGTACGTGGGCGCGATGGCCGGCCGCATCATCGAGGGACTGAAGCGTGCGGGCACGAAGAACCCCGTGTTCCTCCTGGATGAGATCGACAAGCTGGGCGTGTCCTTCCAGGGCGACCCCTCGGCCGCGCTGATGGAGGTGCTCGATCCGGCGCAGAACGAGGCGTTCGTGGACCACTACCTCGGGGTGCCCTTCGATCTCTCCGAGGTGCTGTTCATCGCCACGGCGAACGTCTTCGAGCAGATCCCCGGACCGCTGCGCGACCGAATGGAGGCGATCGAGTTCCGCGGCTACACGGAAGCCGAGAAGCTCGAGATCGCGCGCCGTTTCCTCCTGCCCCGGCAGAAGCGACGGAACGGCCTGCTCCCGGAGCAGGTCGAGGTCGACGAGGGCGCGATTCGGGCGATCATCACCCGCTACACGCGCGAGGCCGGCGTGCGGCAGCTCGAACGCGAACTCGGTTCGGTCTGCCGGAAGTCCGCGCGAAAGATCGCGACGGGATCCTCGGAGGCGACCGTGGACGCGGACGACCTGCGCGAACTGCTGGGCCGGCCGAAGGTGCATGCCGCCGAAAAGATGGAGGAGGACGCGGTCGGCGTGGCGACGGGCATGTTCTACACGCCCGTGGGCGGGGACATCATGCTCGTCGAGACCCGGGTCCTGAAGGGCAAGGAGGGGCTCGTCCTCACGGGGCAGCTCGGCGACGTCATGAAGGAGAGCGCGCAGGCCGCCCTCACCTTCGCGCGCAGCCACGCGAACGGGCTCGATCTCACGGAGGAACGGCTACGGGATCACGAGATTCACATCCATGTCCCGGCCGGAGCCATCCCCAAGGAGGGCCCGTCGGCGGGCATCGCCATGGCGGTGGCGCTCGTGAGCGCCCTTGGCGACCACCCCGTGCGGCACGATGTCGCGATGACGGGCGAGATCACGCTGTCCGGCCGCGTGCTCCCGATCGGCGGCGTGAAGGAGAAGGTGCTCGGGGCCGCGCGCGCGGGGATCAACGAGATCATCCTCCCGGCGATCAACGAGGGCGACCTGGAGGATCTCCCGGATCACGTGTGCGAGCAGCTCGAGTTCCACCTCGTGGAAACGCTCGACGAAGCGCTCGCCGCGGCGCTCGCCAACGGCTCGCTCGAAGGAGGGGCGCTCGCCTTTGCGGAGTAGCGGGCGGGACGCCTCCGGCTAGGCGTCCGCCTCCGATCCCGCCACGTATCCGACGATGTCCTCGATCGCGTCAAGCATGATGTGTGGGCGTTCGATCACCAGTTCCCGCTCCGAGAACGGCCCCCAGAGCGCGGCGACCGTCGTCACGCCGGCCGCGTGTCCCGCCCGCATGTCCCACACCGAGTCGCCCACGTAGGCGGCGGTCTCGGCGGCGGCGTCCAGCCGCTCCAGCGCGAGGCGGATGGGGGCCGGGTCGGGCTTGTGCGGCACGGGCTCATCGGACGTGACGATTACGTCGAACAGCGCCTGATCCAGCGCGCACGCCGCCAGGCTGCGGGCGGTTCCGGCGCTCGCCTTGCTCGTGACCACGCCCACGCGCACACCCCTTTCCCGGAGTTGAACGAGCGTCTCGGCGACACACGGAAAGGAACGGATAAGCCGTTCGTGTTCCCGGAAGTTGTGGTCGATGTAGGTGTCGACCATGGCCTGAACTTCCTCGGCCGAGTCCACGAGATAGCCGAGTTGGGTCCGCAGCGGCTGGCCCAGCGTCCTCAGCCACACTTCGTCGGGGGGCGGGTCCTCGAAGTGGGTCCTCATCGTATGGCGCCAGGACTCGGCGATGAGGTGGGTCGAGTCCACGAGCGTCCCGTCGAGGTCGAAGAGGATCGTTTCCAGCGGGCGGCGCGGTGACATGGGGAGCGAGGGTGCCGACCCGCGGGCGTAGCGTCAACCCCCGCAGCCGATGGCTTTGCCACGCGCTGCCGCAGCGCCGATAATCGGGCCATGGACGAGAGGAAGACTGTAACCGGCGACGACGATGCCGGGACGACCGCACCACGCGCGGGCGGAGCGGGAGAGATCAGGAAGATCGCGATCAACACCGGCGGGGGCGACGCGCCGGGGCTGAACGCGGTGATCCGGGCCATCGTGCTGAGCGCCCGCCGCCGCGGCTGGAGCGTGGTGGGCATCGAGAACGGCTACGGGGGCCTGCTGCCCGACGATCCCGGGCGGGTGATTCCGCTGGGGGCCGACGAGGTGCGGGGGATCACGCACCGTGGCGGGACGATTCTGGGCACGACGAACCGTTCCGATCCGTTCGCGTGGCCGGTGCGCCTGCCGGACGGTTCGATCGAGGCGCAGGACCGGTCCGGAGAGATTATCGAGAGCCTCCGGGAGCATGGCATCGACGCGTTGATCGCGATCGGCGGGGACGGCAGTCTCGACCTCGCACACCGGCTGTCGAAGCGCGGGCTCCCGGTAGTCGGCGTGCCGAAGACGATCGACAACGACCTCTGCGGAACGAGCCTTACGTTCGGGTTCCTCACTGCGGTGGCGACGGCAACCGACGCGATCGGGAAGCTTCACTCCACGGCGGAGAGCCACCGCCGCGTCATGGTGGTGGAGGTGATGGGACGGGACGCCGGCTGGATCGCGCTCTACAGCGGGCTGGCCGGCTCGGCCGACGTCATCCTCATCCCCGAGATCCCCTTCGACATCGAGAGAGTGTGCGACAAGATCCGCGAGCGTGAGGCCGCGGGGCGCGAATTCAGCATCGTCTGCGTGGCGGAGGGCGCAAAGCCCGCCGGAGGCGAGATGGTGACGAAGACCGTCCACGGCGGGGGAGACGACCAGGAGCGGCTGGGCGGGCTGGGCGACCTGGTGGCGCGCGAGATTGCCCGGCGCACGGGGAAGGAGACGCGATCGCTGACGCTGGGGCATCTGCAGCGCGGCGGCCAGCCGACCTCCTACGACCGCGTCATCTCGCTGCGCTTCGGCGCCGCCGCCGTGCGGTGCGTGGCCCGCGGCCGATTCGGGACGATGGTCGCACTCGATCCGCCGCACGTGCGGGCGATCCCGCTCGGCGAAGCGCTCGCCAATCTCAAGCTGGTGCCGGTGGACGGCGACATCGTGATGACCGCCCAGGCGATCGGGGTCAGCCTCGGCGACTGACCCCGAAGCCGGCGTACGCGGTCGCCTCCCACGCAACTGTGCATCGGGGGGTGCAGATTGTCATTTCGATTGACAATCTGCACCCCCTTTTCGAGGGTTCGTCAGTCTAGCGCGTGGCGGCGGCGTAGCGGGCGGACACTGCGGCCCAGTCCACCACGTCCCAGAAGGCGGCAAGGTAATCCGCCCGGCGGTTCTGGTAGTTCAGGTAGTACGCGTGCTCCCACACGTCCACGCCCAGGAGCGGCGTGTCTCCCTGCATCAGCGGGCTGTCCTGGTTCGCGGTCGAGTAGACGGAGAGTTCGCCGCCGCTCCCGGCCACGAGCCACGCCCAGCCGCTGCCGAAGCGGGTGAGCCCTGCCTGCTGGAAGGCCGCCTTGAAGTCGTCGAAGGAGCCGTAGGCGCCGTCAATCGCGGCCGCGAGGTCGCCCGAGGGGGCCCCGCCGCCGTCCGGAGACATGGACGTCCAGAACAGCGAGTGGTTCGAATGGCCGCCGCCGTGGTTTCGCACCGCCCCGCGGATCGATTCGGGGACGTTGTCGATGCCGCGCAGCAGGGCCTCCAGCGACAGGCTCGCGAGGTCGTCGTGACCCTTGAGGGCGCCGTTCAGCATGTTCACGTACACCTGGTGATGCTTGCCGTGGTGGATCTCCATCGTGCGTGCGTCGATCGTCGGTTCGAGCGCATCGTGGGCGTACGGCAGGTCGGGCAAGGCGTGCATCCTACCTCCTCGGAATCAAGAGGCCCCGGTCGGGGGCCATCGTGACGAATGCCGGTGTTTCAGAACGCTTCGGCAAGGTATGCGCGGGGTGGGGACCGTGACCAGCCGTCCGCCGGCGGCGGGCCGTGACCAGCCGCCCCGCCGCGGCGGGCCGTGACCCCCTTCCCATCCGTCTCGTCTATCTCCTGTCCAATCGCTTCACCCATGAAGGGAGGGATCGCGGTGGCGGGAAGGTGTCGTGCCCCAGTGGCGGGGCTGCTCATGCTGGCGGCCGTGGGTTGCGCGGAAGAGCGGGGCATCATCGGACCGCCGCTGCCCGATCCCCCCTTCGATCCGGAGCTGGCGGCGAACTCCATCTACTCGCTCCGGTACGCCGCGGACAACGCGATCGTGGCGCAGGTGCGGACGATCGCCGAGGTGCTCGGGCTTGCCGAACCCCGGGGGAATCGGGTGGCCCACTCCGAGCTCCGCGACTCGTCGGATCGTGTCGATCTCCTCCGCACGCTTGAGCCGCGTTCGCTCGAACGCGCGGTGGCGAACGTTGCCGCGAGTCGCGCATCTGGCGCGAAGACGCCGCTCTTCCCGATCAACTTTCTCGGCAAGGAGTTCATCTTCGACGCGTCCATCGACGCGTATGTGGAGTACGGGGACGGCGGTCCGGAAAACGGGGTCCGGTTCGAGCTGTATGTTGTCGACCTTTCCTCCGGCCTCCCCGCGCTTCCGCTGCAGCCGTTCGGATTCGTGGATCTCACGGACGAGAGCGACGCGGTATCCGCGCGGCTGCGGATGCGGGCCTTCGATACGAGCGGGGGCGGGACCCGGCGCGTCGCGGACTACCTCGTGGACGGCGCCTTCGCATCCGACGCGAACGGGGTGTCCGTGAGCCTGCTCGCCGAAGGCTTCGCGGAAGACCAGAACGGGCGCTTCGACTTCGAACTCGACGAGTTGCTGGAGTTCGATGACGCAGCCGGCATGACGTATGTCACGTCGAAACACCGGGTGCTCTCGGCCGAGGGGACGGAGGTACGATTGCAGGTCGGTGGCGGCCTGTCCGCGGACGGGTCGCACGCGGATCTCCGCTTCCGCATGGACCTCGATGGCTCGGCCGGGCGTACGCTCGTCGACCTCGCCGTCGTGAACGGGGCGCAGAACGGGGAGATCCGCCAGGCGGGGCGCGTGGAAGCTCTCGTGGAGGGCACCGTCGAAGCGCCCGTCTTCATCGACGCCGCGGGACGGGGCTTCACCAGCTCCGAACTTGCGGCCCTCGATGAGATCCTGTTCGGCATGGACGACGTTCTCGCGTTCGCCGGCGAGGCCTACGTTCCGCTCGCCGACCTTTTCGCCTACTGAGCCGTCAGCTCTTCAGGCGGCGGCGATCTCGTTGAGGGCGCGGCGGACGAGCACCGGGATCATGGCGCGGCGCCATTCCGGGTCGACGGTAATGTTGGAGAGCGGGTGACACTGGCGGAACGCCTGCTCGGCCACGGCCTCGATCACGCTCGCGCCGAGGCGGTTCCCCACGGCGGCATCCTCGACCTTCCCGACGTGGCGGGGATAGGCGCCCATCGCTGAGACGACGAGGCGGAAATCGGACACACGACCATCGTCGTCGCGCCCGACGCGCACCGCCAGGTTGGCCAGCGGGAAATCGATGGCCGCGCGGGGCCGGAGTTTCTGAAACGCGATCTGCGTGCCTGCGGGCGGCCGCGGAACACGGATCGCGACGACGAGTTCGCTCCTCCCGATGGACCGGTTCCAGATTCCGTCGGAAGTGAAGAACTGCCGTATCGGCACGTCGCGCGTCCCGTCCCCGTCAGCGACCTCGAGGACCGCATCGAGCACCGCGAGCACGGGGGGCGTATCCGCCGAGTGCGCCGCGACGCAGCGGGTCCCGCCCTTCACGACGTGGCAGAGGGCGCCGTCCTTCTTCAGGCAGTAGCCGAGCGCCTTCCGCCAGAACTTCGTCTGGTTGTAGTACGCGCACCGCGTGTCGAGACAGACGTTGCCGCCGATCGTGCCGACGCGCCGCAACTGCGGACCCGACACGAGTTCGGCGGCTCGGGCCAGGCTGGGGACCTGCGCGAGGATCTCCGGGTGGGTCGCGACCGACGTCAGCGTCTCCGCCGCCCCGATGCGGATCTCGTCCGCGGTGGAGGCGATCCCGCGCATCTCCCGCACGCGGCTGAGGGCGACGAGGTGGCCGGGCGTGAACAGCCCGTGCTTCATGTTGGGGACAAGGTCGGTCCCGCCGGCGATGGGCATCGCATCGTCGCCATGGGTGGCGAGCAGCGACAGCGCCTCGTCGAGCGCGCGCGGCATGTGGTATTCGTACGGATGAAGCCTGAGCATGTCCGGCAAACTATGGTATGGGTCGGATGGCGCTCAAATGGGCCGGATGGCGCGAACCCGAATCCCGAGACCGGAGGAGAGGTGGACCCCGATTCGTTGAGAGATTTCGCGGCGGAACTGGCCGAGGAGTCGGGCCGGGCGATCGCGGGCATGTTCCGCCATCCCGACCTGGCCGTGGAGTCCAAGACGGACGAGTCGCCCGTCACCGTGGCGGACCGCTACGCCGAGACGCTCCTGCGCGATCGGATTCTGGAGCGCTTTCCCGACCATGGGATCGTCGGGGAAGAGTTCGGCCGCCAGAACGATGACGCCGAGTACGTGTGGGTGCTGGACCCGATCGACGGGACGATCTCCTTCGTCGCGGGCGTCCCCCTGTTCGGGACGCTCATCGGGCTGCTGCGCGACGGGGAGCCGATCCTGGGGGCGATCCACCAGCCGATCACGCGCGAACTCGCCATCGGTACCCCGTCGGGGACGACCTTCAACGGGGAGGCGGTGAGGGTCCGCGAAGACCGCTCGCTGTCGGAGGCGACGCTCCTGACGACGGATCCGGGCGCGGTCGGCCGGCACCGGAACCTCGCCGGGTTCGAGGCGCTGTGGTCGAGAACGGCGCTGTACCGGGGCTGGGGAGATTGTTACGGGTATCTCATGGTCGCGACGGGGCGGGCCGACATCATGCTCGATCCGATCATGCATCCGTGGGACATTGCTGCGCTGGTCCCGGTGATCAGGGGCGCGGGCGGCGTGATCACGACCTGGGAGGGGGACGATCCCATCGGCGGCGCGTCGACGGTCGCGGCCGCGCCGGCGCTCCACCGGGAGGTGATGGAAATCCTGAACCGAACTGGAACGTCATGACGGGAACAAAACGCTACCCGGCGGCGTTGGCCGCGCTCCTGGCCGGCCTCGCGGCGTGCGGCGGGCCGGGGTCGATCGTGGTCGACAACGCGAACATCATCGACGGCACGGGGGCCGTGTGGCCCACGGGGCGGCTCGTCGTGGCCGACGGCCTGGTGACGTGCGTGGGGGCGCAGGCCGATTGCGCCGAGCCGGCGGGCGTGGAAGTGCTCGACGCCGCCGGCTTCTGGGTGGTGCCGGGGCTGATCGATGTGAAGGAGGCCGCGGAGGTGCCGAGCAACGAGCAGACCGCTTACCTGGCCTTTCTGCTCGGCGTCACGACCGCGGCCATCCCGGAGATCGCGGAGGGGCCCGAGGGGGAGCCGCTGCCGCCGACGGGCAGCGATGACGCGCGTATTCCCGTGCCGCGGCCGGCGACGCCCGTCGACGAGCCGCCGTACCCGCTCGGTCTCTTCGGTCAGGCGCTCTCCGCCACGATCCCGCCCGACATCGGCGGGCCGCCCGGCCGCGAGGAGCGGGATCTTCAACTCTACGTGCGATCGCGGTCGACGCTGGCGGACCGCGAGGCGCTGGTGGACTCCGCGCGTGCGATGGGGGCTCGGGGCGCCGCGTTCGCGCCACGCCTCCTGGAGCAGGAGCGCTGGGCGGCGCCCTACCGGCTCCCGCACGGCATGAACCGGCTCGTCGAATTCGCGATGGTCGCGGAGCGCATTCAGGACCGGCTCCTTCCCGACCGAACGCCCGCCGAGGCCGAGCGGTTGAGTGCGGCGCTGGAGGTGCTCCGCGGGTTCGTGCGGGAGTTCCACGCCGCCGGAGGGTCCATCGCCACGGCGACGAGCGGCGCGCTCGCGCCGGGGCTGGCGCTGCACGAGGAGATGGATGCGCTCGTCGCGGCCGGGCTGACGCCGGAGGACGCGCTCTACGCCGGCACGCGCGAGGCGGCCCGCCACCTCGGACTCGAGGATTCGAGGGGTACGCTGGAGCCGGGAAAGC